>NZ_CP016201.1:1202961-1203919 GCF_001683335.1 Selenomonas sp. oral taxon 126 | reverse complement strand
TACGCAAGCGGTCGCGTTCTCGTTCGCCTAAATACCTGCGGACTTCTTAAACGCGCTTCGCTTGAACGAAAGAAATCCGCAGGGGGCGAGTCGAACGCTTTTCTCCGCTTGCTCCACTAGGGTTTGCTTAGGAGCATCGCACATCGCTATTTCCGATTTTCCGTAACATATGACAAAGAGCCTGAATTTCTTATATTGTAGCATGCTTTTGGTTCTAAAGCAACTAAATTGTCATATACCATTTTATAAAATGTTATTTTCATATCACTTTATTTGGTAAAAAGAGCAGCGCCCATCGCAGCGCTGCCCATGAGTCAGTGAATCGCCTTTTTCTTAAACCGTCCGCCCACGATGTCGTGCACGGCGTTGATGGTGACAAAGGCACGCTCGTCCTTGTCGAGGACGATCTCCTTGAGCTTGTCGAGCTCCAGGCGTGTGACGACGCAGTAGAGAACCTCCTTCGGCTCGCCCGTGTAGCCGCCCGCGCCGTGCAGCAGGGTCACACCGCGCCCGAGCCGCTCATTGAGCGCAATGGTCATCTCCTCGTGCTCGCTCGTGACGATCATGACGGCGTACGATTCGTCGAGACCCTTGAGCACCACGTCGATCATCTTCGCGATAACGAAGTAGGCAAAGAGCGAGTACATTGCCTTGTCCCAGCCATAGAGGAGGCCCGCCGACGAGAGGATAAAGAGGTTGATGAACATGACGACCTCACCGACGGAGAACTGCGTTCGTGCGTCCATGATGATCGCGACAATCTCCGTGCCGTCGAAGCACCCGCCCGTACGCATGACAATGCCGACCCCGAGTCCCGTCACCACGCCGCCGAAGATCGCGGCAAGAAAGGGGTCGGTCGTCACCTGCGGCACATCGTGAAGGACACCCGACCAGATCGAGAGCATGATGATGGCAAACACGGTCGAGAGTGCAAAGCTCTTGCCGACCTGCTTGTAGC
>NZ_CP016201.1:1186143-1202936 GCF_001683335.1 Selenomonas sp. oral taxon 126 | reverse complement strand
GAGCAGGATGATGGCAAAAACGGTCGAGAGTGCAAAGCTCTTGCCGATCTGCTTGTAGCCCATGTAGACAAACGGAATATTAAAGAGGACAAGGAACACACCGAGCCCCATGCCCGTAATCGTCTGCGCCATGATCGAGAGACCGACCACGCCGCCGTCGATGACGTTGTTCGGAATCAGAAAGAGTTCGAGTCCTGCGGCGGTGATGAGTGCACCGAGAATCAGCCACAGCCCTTTTTTGATATAAAAAGCTGCGCCCTTGGGGGCTGACTTCTTCGGCTTTGCCGTCACTGTGGGCGGCACGCCTCCTGTCTGACCATCCGTTTTCATCATATCCATTTCTGCAGTCATAATACTCCCCTGTTCCAATGTAATGTCTGCTCCTATTATAGAGGAAAGAAAATGCGCTGACAAGACTTCTGATATGAGAGTGGTTTTCTTGACTTTCCCTGCTGTGCCGTTTATGATGTTTTTAAGGGGTTACATTGTAGGATACTTTAAGGGAGGGATATGCATGATCTACACCGTCACCTTCAATCCGTCGATCGACTACATCGTGCGGTTGGAGAACTTCACTGCGGGCGAAATCAACCGCGTGAACTATGAGCAGATCCTGCCGGGGGGCAAGGGCATCAACGTCTCCATTGTGCTGAAAAATCTCGGGCACGACTCGACGGCACTCGGCTTCCTCGCGGGATTCACGGGTGTTGCGATGCAGCAGATGCTGCATTCGTTCGGGGTTACGGATGACTTCGTGCGTCTGGACGACGGCTTCTCGCGCATCAACGTCAAAATCAAGGCGGAGAACGAGACCGAGATCAACGGGCAGGGTCCCGTCATCACCGAGGAAGCGCAGCGTGCGCTGTTTGCAAAGCTCGACCGTCTGACGAGCGGGGACACGCTCGTCCTCGCAGGGTCGATTCCGAACACGCTGCCCGACGACATCTATGAGCGGATCATGGAACATCTGGAGGGGCGCGGCATCCGCATCGTCGTGGACGCGACGAAGAATCTCCTGCGGCGCGTGCTGAAGTACCGTCCGTTCCTCATCAAGCCGAACAATCACGAACTCGGTGAAATGTTTGGTGTCGAACTCAAAACGGACGACGACATCATCTTCCACGCAAAGAAGCTGCAGGAGGAGGGCGCGACGAACGTGCTCATCTCGATGGCGGGCGACGGCGCAATCCTCCTCACGGCAGAGGGTGTATTCTACCGCTCCGCCGCACCGAAGGGCACCCTCGTCAACTCCGTGGGCGCGGGCGACTCGATGGTTGCAGGCTTCCTCGCGGGCTTCATGGAGTCGGACGGCAGCTATGAGCGCGCGTTCTACATGGGCGTCGCGACCGGCTCCGCCTCCGCATTCTCGCCGAACCTCGCGACGCGGGAGGAGGCACTTGCGCTGCTGAAAACTATCGTTTAGATGCCGAATCAGACGTGATGCAGTGCCCCTAAGCGATCACTTGCGTAACTAAGCGTTCGCGTGGGACACGCATCACGATAAGACAACACAAAAAGGAGGGACTTTCCCTTGCATATCAACGATCTTCTGAAACCTGAGAGCATCGCCCTCGGCGTTTCCGCCCCCGCCTCGAAGGAGGCTGCCATCCGTCTCCTCGCCGACTACATGGAGAAGGGCGGCAACCTCAGCGATAAAGAGCAGTACGTCAAGGACGTACTCGCCCGCGAGGAGAGCGGCACAACGGGGCTCGGCGACGGCATCGCAACGCCGCACGCCAAGAGCGACGGCGTGAAGGCGGCAGGCCTCGCCGCGATGACCGTGCCCGCTGGCATGGACTTTGCCGCGATGGACGGCAACCCGAGCCGCCTCTTCTTCATGATCGCCGCACCGAACGGAGCGAACGACGAACATCTCGCCATCCTCTCCAAGCTCGCCACCATGATTATGGATCCCGACTTCAAGGAGGCGCTCATTGCCGCCAAAAGCGTTGAGGAGTTCCGTCAGCTTGTCGACGATAAGGAGAACGACCGCTTCGTCGCACCGAGCACAGACACGTCTGAAGAAGAAGCAAAGCCCTCCGCCGACCATATCCAGATCCTCGCCGTCACTGCCTGCCCCACGGGCATTGCACATACCTTCATGGCGGCGGAGAGCATCGAGCAGCACGCAAAGAAGCGCGGTCTCACGGTCAAGGTCGAGACGAACGGCTCGGCGGGCATCAAGAACGCACTCACCCCCGAGGAGATCGCCACCGCCGACGGCATCATCGTCGCAGCGGACAAGAACGTCGCCATGTCCCGCTTTGACGGTCACCGTGTCGTCATCACAAAGGTCGCGGACGGCATCAACAAGGCGGACGAGCTCATCGACCGCGCCCTCTCGGGCAGTGCCCCCGTCTACCGTGCGAGCGGCGCGGACGAAGCGGAAAGCGCAGACGGCGGCACGGACGAGAGCCTTGCCCGCCAGATCTACAAACACCTCATGAACGGTGTCTCGCACATGCTCCCGTTCGTTGTGGGCGGCGGTATCCTCATCGCCCTCGCCTTCCTCTTTGACGACTACAGCATCGACCCGTCCAAATTCGGCTCGAACACTCCGCTTGCCAAGTTCTTCATGCAGGTCGGCGGGGCATCCTTCGGCTTCATGCTCCCCGTCCTCGCGGGCTTCATCGGTATGTCGATCGCCGACCGCCCGGGACTTGCCGTCGGTTTCGTCGGCGGCTCACTCGCGGGCGCAACGGGTACGGGCTTCCTTGGCGCACTGCTGGCGGGCTTCGTCGGCGGCTACGCCGTCAACTTCCTCAAGAAAGTATTCGCGGGACTGCCCGCCTCTCTCGATGGCATCAAGCCCATCCTGCTCTACCCGTTCTTCGGCATCCTCATCATGGGGCTCATCTCGCTCTACATCATCGCCCCGCCCGTCTCCGCGATCAACAACTGGATGGTCTCGACCCTTGGCGGCATGGATCCCTCGGCGCGCATCCTCATGGGACTCATCGTCGGCGGCATGATGGCGGTCGACATGGGCGGCCCGATCAACAAGGCGGCATACGTCACGGGCACAGGTCTCCTCGCCTCGGGCGAGTATCACGTCATGGCGGCGGTCATGGCGGGCGGCATGGTGCCCCCGCTGGCGATTGCCCTTGCGACCACACTCTTTAAGAACCGCTTCACCGAGAGCCAGCGAAAGGCAGGCATCACGAACTACGTCATGGGGCTCTCCTTCATCACCGAGGGCGCGATCCCGTTCGCTGCGGCCGATCCCGTGCGCGTCATCCCCTCGATGGTCGTCGGCTCTGCACTCGCGGGCGCACTCACCATGTTCTTTGACTGCACCCTGCGCGCACCGCACGGCGGCATCTTCGTCGTCCCGACCATCGGCAACCCGCTCATGTACCTCGTGAGCATCCTCATTGGGGCCATCGTCGGCGCCATCATCCTCTCCCTGCTCAAGAAACCGATCAAGGAGTAAGCTGTTTCGGCATAAGGAATCGCTGATAAAATAGACCCTCAGATTGGCGCAGATTTTTCGTCCGAACCAGGAGGCAAACCGGACGCATAGCAAAGGCTATGTGGAGGATTTGCCGACGAAGTGCGGGCAAAAAAGATACGCTAAGATGGCGGTGCTGAATTTATCAGTGCTTCCTAAAGAAATCCCGCTGTACCGAACGTGGTACGGCGGGATTTTTCGTATGTTTGGAATAAATCTCAGAGGAGGCTGTGTGCTGTGCCAAGCTCCCGTACCTTCTCAAGAGAAAGATTGGACACCTTGGCAATCATCTCGAGCGGCATCTTTTCGCGCAGCATGCTGAGGATCATCTCAACTTTTCCTTCATTGCGCCCCTGCTCAAGACCTTCCTCGAACTTCGCCGCCTCGAACATCTCCTGATTCCACTCAAAGTCAACCATGTCAACAACCTCCCTCTCATGCTCTTCCAGAAAGTCTCTCATGATCCCACGCTCAATACATTGGCGGATTGCCGCACGAATCGCGTCTACGCGCCCCATCCCCGCCGCAATATTCGCCTTGATGCACGCGATAAAGAATGTATAGTCATGCAGAGCCGTGCTCTGCATGAGAAGCTTCTTTTGCTCACGATAGACGACGTTATGTACCGTCACCACGAGCTCCAAATGGATCTTCTCGTCTCCCGCCATTCGATATGCGTCCGAAAGACGCATGACGGACTCCTCCGGCAGATTCTTTGTCCCCGTGTAGAACACATGAAACTCGGGCAGGGGCAGAGGTATCCGCCGATTGCGATAGAGTCGCTTGCCATCAATCTCCCTGCGCAGCTGCTCACAGATATAGTAGAGGCAGCGCAGGGGCATATTCTCGTTTGGCGTACTCTGATGTTCGATAAAGACAAGATGCCGCCCTGCAAGTAAAAACGAGATATCATTCTTTACCTGCGAGAGAAACGTCCCCTCCAGTGTCACAATCTCCACGGGCTCACTCGGCGCATACACCCGTCCATGCAGAGCACCTGCAAGTTCCCGCAGCCGCTCCGCATCATTGAAATACATGCGGAAAACCGTATCCTGATACTGCCGCCCCGGCGCTTCCTTGTTCATTGCTGCCCCCTCATTGGTATGCTACACCTTAAACCTCCCGACAAGCTCATCGAGTTCTGTGGCAAGCCCCTTCAGGTGCTCGGCGGTGGCGGCGAACGCCTCGAGGGAGGCGGTCTCCTGCTCGATGGCGGCTGCGGAGTCCTCGGTGAGGTTCGTGATCTCCGTGGATGCCTTGGCAACGTCCTCTGCGGCTGCCGCTGCGACCTGTGCACAGGCACGCGTCATCTCCACCACCGTATTCAGCGCGGCGAGATTGACGAGATTATCGTGTGCGCTCCCCTGCATCTCGGCAATATGCGCGGCAATCCCGTTCACACTCGCTGTGAGTGTCTTGATATTCTCATTCTGCTCGTTCGCACGCGCGGCAACATTGGAGATGGCGACGGCGTTGTACTCCACCGCCTTGCTGTTCTCGATGCTCGCCTGCCAGAGCGTATCCGAGAGCCCCGAGACCTCCGTGGAGCAGGCCTGTGCGCGCTGCATGATCTGCCGAAGATCGCTGACAAAGCTGTTGAACGAGTGCACGATACGCCCGATCTCATCGTAGCGATCCGCACGGAGCTGCTGCGTGAGATCCCCCTCCTTGCCCGCTACCTCGCGGAAGGAGGCAGTGAGTGCGGCGAGCGGGCGCAGCACTTCTATACTGATGCAGTAGGAGGATACAACAAAAATGATGAAGGCGAGGACGATGGCCACCGCTCCGACCTTGTGGGACACGGCAATCTTTTCCTGACTCGCCTGATCGTACGCCATGACGAGTCGGTCAACTTCGGTCACATAGCCGACCACCTCGGCGGCGACGATGGCATTTGCCGCCTGTTTGCCCTCGGGCGTATCCGCAGCCAAGACATCGAATACATGGGTGCGATAGGTCTCCCACAGGGGATTTACGACCGCGAGCTGCGCCTTTACCTCCTCATTCGACGACGGTGCAATCCACATCTCCGACTTGCCCTCCGCAAGCCCTGCGAGAAGTCGATCATACTCCCCGATCCGCGTACGCATCGACCTGCGAATATCCGCAGCCTCCTCCCCATCGGCATACACGAGGCGTGCCGACAGCCACGCGAGCTGATAGGCGCGCATGCGCAGAGAGCCGGAGGCATTGATGGCGGGTGCGTCACCCTCGAGTTTTTCAAATGTATAAAAATTCAGTGCAACGAGTCCGACAATGAATGCAAAAAGCACGAGGAGTGTGGCACGCAATCTATTTCGAATGATCATCTTATTCTCCTACCCACGTTACCATCGTTTTTTTGATTATAACATAAAATGAAATGCGAAAGATATAAATGTGAAAAAAATAACGTAGGGATACAGAAAAAGACCATTGGCACTGCTCAGCCAATGGTCTTTTCCTTAGGAAGCACTGATAAATTCAGCGATTCCCTTATCAAAGCTGTACAAGCTCGCGCAGACGCGCGAGGTCGATGTAGGTCTCGGTCTCGGGATGGCGCACGAGGTAGCCCTGATGCTCGTCTGCAGCGGGCTGGAACGAATTCAGGCGCTCCATCGTTGCGTGCATGACGCGGCGTGCCGCCGCGCTGCTGTTCGGATCGTTCAGCGTCAGATGCTCGCCCGTGGCGGGACAGCGCCCCTTCCCCGCGAGGAAGGTGAGGTAGAGCTGAATCTGCGGCTCGTCCTCCGCGCTCTCGTAGAAGACGCCTGCACGGTACGCGCTGCCGCGCACATAGCCCTGTCCGTCGATGCTGTAGGGTGTGACGACGGCAAAGTGCAGGTCGAGCAGCTGAGAGATGTCGATCTTCTTCGGATCGTAGACGATCTCGATGCCCATGCGTCCGCCCGCCGCGCCCGTCTCCACATCCTCATGCGCGGCATTCGGCGCAGCGTTGATATATCCCGTGCGGACGGAGTGGATGCCGCGCCGCCCGCGATAGACCTCCTCGAGCTCGTGTATATCCGCGCCCGAGAGGCAGATTCGTTTGTGCACAGTGCCACCTCCTCAGTTCGTAAAGAGGTCGACCTGCCG
The DNA here is from genome assembly GCF_001683335.1 of Selenomonas sp. oral taxon 126. Taxonomy (GTDB): domain Bacteria; phylum Bacillota; class Negativicutes; order Selenomonadales; family Selenomonadaceae; genus Centipeda. The sequence continues at coordinate 1,196,410 of NZ_CP016201.1, read as the reverse complement.
CCCCGCCGCGCGGCGCACATCGAACACGCTAAGAAGTTCTCCAACCGCCTGTGTGGGCGAGATCTCCCCCGAGAGGATGGCGCTCTTCACCTCGGGCATGCGCCCGCGCACAACGGCATCGTCGAAGAAGAGGTTGTGCAGATGCTCGTCGATCATGCTGTTCATCCAGTCGAGGAGCTGACTGTCGCGGCGCTTCTTCCAGATGCCGCTCTCCGAGGTCTTGTCGCGGAAGATGCGGATGATCTCCCAGAGCTCTGCGAGTCCCGTCTTCTCGATGGCAGAGGCGAGGTAGGCGTGCGTCTCCCAGCCCGGCGTTGCGGGGCGGATGAACTCGATCATGCGCTCGTACTGCCCGCGTGCAACCTTCGCCTTGAGGAGGTTATCCCCGTCCGCCTTGTTGATGACGATCGCGTCCGCAAGCTCCATGATGCCCTTCTTGATGCCTTGCAGCTCATCGCCCGCACCCGTGAGGACGACGAGGAGGAAGAAGTCGACCATCGAGCGCACCGTTGTCTCGGACTGCCCGACACCGACCGTCTCGATGATGATGACATCGTAGCCCGCCGCCTCACAGAGCAGCATCGTCTCGCGACTCTTGCGCGCGACGCCGCCGAGTGTCCCGCCCGCAGGCGAGGGGCGGATGAATGCCTCGGGTCGGCGCGAGAGCGTGCCCATGCGCGTCTTGTCGCCGAGGATCGAGCCCTTCGTCACGGAGCTGGTCGGGTCAACGGTGAGGACGGCGACACGATGCCCCGCGTCGCAGAGCATATTGCCGAACGCCTCGATCATCGTGGACTTGCCCGCGCCGGGGACGCCCGTGATGCCGATGCGCAGCGCGTTGCCCGTCTTCGGCAGAAGCCGCTGCAATACGCGCTGGGCAAGCTTGAAATGGCGGCTGCTGTTGCTCTCGATGAGTGTAATGGCGCGTGAGAGCGTCATGCGGTCGCCGCGCTCGACGCCTGTCACATAGTCGTCCTCATTGAGGACGAGCTTGCGGCGCGGCATCCCCTGCCCATTGAGGAGTTTCGGATTGATATTGCCGACGGTCAGATCCTTGATCCCCTCGATGCCGCCCATCACACTTGTCGTGAATTTGCAGTCGGCATCCTCCGGCACCCAGTCCGGCCGTTCGACCGAATATTTTTCGCTCATAAAGCCTCCTTTCCAACATGGGAAATAGTTGGCGTTAAGGTTATCGATATTGCATGGTGCTGCTGCACGAAGTCATTTTGACTCATGCAACAGCCCTTTGATATACTTTTGTTAATGTTATCAGGACGTTTAAGGCGCCCCTTCCACCGCTTGCGCGGTCCCCCTCCCCCGCTTCGGCGGGGGAGGCTTTGATTTACGGTATATCAGCCTCCCCCGTCACTACGGGGGAGGTGGCGAGCAAAGCGAGCCGGTAGGGGCGCTCCGAGAGCAGCCCTTTTTTGATATGGCAAAACGCCGCCCTCACAGGGAGAGCGGCGCCACTATTTCCTTAGCCCGCAGCCTCTTCCTTCGCACGTGCGATAAGCAGAGTCAGGAGCTTGATGCCCGCCTCGGGGATGTTCGTGCCCGGCGCGAAGATCGCGACCGCGCCGTGCTCGTAGAGATTGTCGTAGTCCTGCACGGGGATAACGCCGCCGATGCAGACCATGATGTCGTCGCGTCCGAGCGCGCGCAGCTCGTCAACCAGCTGCGGCAGGAGCGTGTTGTGCCCCGCCGCGAGAGAGCTGAATCCGACCATGTGCACGTCGTTGTCGACCGCATCCTGCGCCGTCTCTGCGGGCGTCTGGAAGAGAGGTCCCACGTCGACGTCCCAGCCCATGTCGGCGAAGGAGGACGCAATGACCTTCTGTCCGCGGTCGTGACCGTCCTGTCCCATCTTCGCGACGAAGATACGCGGACGGCGACCCGTGAGTTCCTCGAACTCGTCCGCCATCTCGCGGGCGCGGTCAAGCTCGGTCTTGTCCGTGAACTCGGAGGAGTAGACACCGGAAATGGTGTGAATGACCGCTTGGAAGCGTCCCGAGACCTTCTCCACAGCGTCGGAGATTTCGCCAAGGGAGGCGCGGACGCGCGCAGCGTCCACAGCAGCCTCAAGCAGGTTGCCGTTGTCGCGGCTCTCTGCCGCCTTCGTGATGCCCTCGAGGCAGCGGCGCACATCGTCCGCATTGCGTTCTGCGCGCAGCTTTTCGAGGCGCTCGACCTGTGCCTGACGCACAGCCGTGTTGTCGATGGCAAGGATCTGGAGGGGATCCTCCTTTTCCAGACGATACTTGTTCACGCCGACAATGCTCTCGATGCCGGAGTCGATCTGCGCCTGACGGCGTGCCGCCGCCTCCTCGATACGCATCTTCGGGAGCCCCGTCGAGATAGCCTTTGCCATGCCGCCGAGCGCCTCGACCTCCTGGATGTGCGCCCAAGCGCGGCGGATGATCTCGTTCGTGAGTGCCTCGACGTAGTAGGAGCCGCCCCACGGATCGATGATCTTGCAGACACTCGTCTCGTCTTGGATGTAGAGCTGCGTATTGCGCGCAATGCGTGCCGAGAAGTCCGTCGGCAGCGCGATTGCCTCGTCCAGTGCGTTCGTGTGGAGGGACTGCGTGTGTCCGAGCGCCGCGCCCATCGCCTCCATCGCCGTGCGCGCGATGTTGTTGAACGGATCCTGCGCCGTCAGCGACCAGCCCGACGTCTGGCTGTGCGTGCGCAGCGCCATCGACTTGTTGTTCTTGGCGTCGAACGACTTGACGATCTTCGCCCAGAGGACGCGCGCCGCGCGCATCTTTGCAATCTCCATGAAGTAGTTCTTGCCGATCGCCCAGAAGAACGAGAGACGCTTTGCAAAGTCGTCGACAGCAAGTCCCGCCTTGATGCCCGTGCGGATGTATTCCAGACCATCCGCGAGCGTGTAGCCGAGCTCGATGTCCGCAGGTGCGCCCGCCTCCTGCATATGGTAGCCGGAGATCGAGATGCTGTTGAACTTCGGCATGTACTTCGTCGTGTACTCGAAGATGTCGCCGATGATGCGCATGGACATCTCAGGCGGATAGATGTAGGTATTGCGAACCATGAACTCCTTCAGAATGTCGTTCTGAATCGTGCCCGCCATGATCTTCTTGTCAACGCCCTGCTCCTCGCCCGAGACGATGAAGAACGCGAGAACGGGGAGAACGGCGCCGTTCATCGTCATGGAGACGGACATCTGATCGAGCGGGATGCCCGAGAACAGGATGTTCATGTCCAGCATGGAGCAGACGGAAACGCCCGCCTTGCCCACGTCGCCGACGACGCGCGGGTTGTCCGCATCGTAGCCGCGATGGGTCGGGAGGTCAAACGCGATCGAGAGACCCTTCTGACCTGCGGCGAGGTTGCGGCGGTAGAATGCGTTCGACTCCTCCGCCGTCGAGAAACCTGCGTACTGGCGCACCGTCCACGGACGGAAGACGTACATCGTGGAGTAGGGGCCGCGCAGACACGGCGGAATGCCGCTCGCAAAATCGAGGTGGCTCATGTGCGCATATTCGTCAATGTCGTAGTACGGCTTGACGGGAACGCGCTCCATGGTCTTGTGCGTGAGCGCCTCAAACGACCGCCCCGTCGCCCCCTCGAAGAGGGCGCGCCACTCCTTGGAGTCTGCGGACGGGCTTTCGCCGAGGCTCATCCCGGTGAAATCCGGGTTTGTAAAGCCTGCCATTACGCAATCATCCCTTTCTTTTTCTGAAGGCTTTCCAGAATCTCATAGCAGTTCGCCTTGACCGAGATGTACTGGTCTATGCCCGCATTGTTGTATGTCTCGAGGAGATCCTTCGGTGCTGCACCTGCGAGGAAGACACGCGCGTTCGGGAGCACCTCGTGGAGCTTCGGCGCAAGGGCAGGCACGATCTCAGGATAGGTCGCATCCGTGGAGCAGATGACGACCGCATCCGCGCCGCTCGCGCCCGCTGCCTCGGCGGCCTCCTCGACGGTCTTGAAGCCGTCGTTGCCGAGCACCTCGAACGCGCCGACCTGCAGGAAGCCCGTGGTGAAGTCCGCGCGCGCCTTGTGCTGCGGGATGGGGCCCATGTTTGCGAGGAAGATACGGACGTTGTCGTTCTTCTCCGCCTTGTAGTCCTCCGTGCGCTTCCTGAGTGCCTCGAAACGCTCGCTCCAACGATGCGGTGCAATCGCTGTGAGCGTCTCTGCGCCCTTGCCCTCCGTGACCGCCGCCATCAGCTCTGCAATGGTCGCACCTACAAATGCCGCCTCAATGCCGTTTGCAACAGAACCTTCCGCCTTGAATGCGGCAAGTGCCTCGTCACGATGTTTCGTGTCGATGTCGGAGAGATATGCCTCGATGTCCGCCGCGCGCTGCGCCTTGAGCGCCGCCGTATCCTCTTCGCGGCGGTCGAGCAGAGTCTCCGTCATGTTCGGATACATATTGTTGCCGACGATGCGGTCCTTGCGGATTTCCGACTTCTTGAAACGCTCCGCGAGAATCGCCGCAATGCCGTCCTGAATCGAGCCGGAGCGCAGTGCATCGATAACGCCGCCGCGCTCCTCGATGCTCTGGAACTCCTTCCAGATCTTTTCCTTCATCTGGCGCGTCAGCGTCTCAACCGCCCACGAGCCGCCCGCAGGATCGATCGGCTGAAGCATGCCGAACTCCTCCTGCAGCATGATCTGGATGTTGCGCGCAATGCGGCGCGAGAACTCGTCGCCCTTGCGGATGGGCTCGTCGAACGGCGCGCTCTCGAACGAGTCGATGCCGCCCACGACGCCCGAGAAGATCTCCGTCGTATTGCGGAGCATGTTGACGTAGGGATCGTAGATGGTCTTGAAGAAGAGTGCGGGGCGTGCGTGAATGCGCATCTTCTGCGACTCGGCATTGCCGCCGAACGCCTTGACGATCTGCGCCCAGATGGGACGCACGGCGCGCAGCTTTGCAATCTGGAGAAAGAAGTTCGCGCCCATTGAGAAGCCGAACGCGATCTGCCCCGCCGCCTCGTCGATCGTAAGGCCGCGCTCGCAGAGGGCGCGGATATACGCCGTTGCCGTTGCAAGGCAGGTCGCGACCTCCTGCACATCGTTCGCGCCGCCGCTGCTGTAGACATCGCTGCGCACAAAGACCGTGCGGAGATGCGGCGCGTTCGTCTGCGCCCAGCGCGCGGCAGCCGCCATGCTGTCATAGTAGGCGTCGAGCGAGGCGGGGAGCTGCCCGTCCGTTACGAGCACACCAATCGGGTCTGCACCGATGATGCCGCGCACCTTCGTCATATCCTCACCGGCCGCGCGGCGTGCCGCCGCCACAAGCGAGAGAATCGGCAGCGCATTTGCGCCCGCATAGACATAGAGCGGGAACTTGCCGAGATCGAGCCCCTCGAGCAGGGTGTGCATATCGTCGACCGTCGTCACGCTCGTGCCGATGTCGCCGACGTGCTCCGCCTTCCGTGCATCCACGCCTGCGCGTGTCGCGGAGTCGAGGACGATATGATAGATTGTCGAGCCCTTGTCGTTCTCGTGGCGCAGGAGTTCGTTGTTCTCGGAGGGCAGCGTCTCATCGCACGCCTGCGCAATGCCCCACGGCTTGCCGATGTAGCCCGTCGCATCGACGCCGCGCAGATAGTCGCCCATGCCGGGCATGACGCTCTTCGGCAGGATCTCCTCCGTGTGCTTCTTCGTATACATGGGGTCGAAGGTGATGCCCTCGTAGGTCTTCGTGAACATGACCTTGTCAAACGGGGCACCCTTGAGGAGCGCTTCGCACGCGGCTTTCCACTCCTCGTCCGTCGGCGGCGTGAACTCATCGAGAGAGACTTCGGGGAAGTCCTCGACATCCGCCGATTTCTTCAAAAGTTTCTGAAGTTCCTCGTCGCTCGACCTTTCTTTTTCTTCCGGCATAGTACGTCCTCCTTTATATATTGCGGGAAGGCTCTGTCAGTTCTATGAACCGACGTGAAGGAAGCACTGATAAATTCAGCGCCATCATCTTAGCGCATCTTTTTCGCCCGCACTTCGGCGGAAAATCCTCCACAGAGTACCACTCTGCGTCCGGTTTTCCACCTCGTTCGGACAAAAAATCTACGCTAATCTAACGGACTTCATTTTATCAGCGATTCCTTAAGTAAAGCAATTCTGTGCAGGAAGGAGATGTCCTCCGGACGATCCGTGCGATGCTCCAAAGCAAACCCTAGTGGAGCAAGCGGAAGCGAGGACACGTTCTGCCCCCTGCGGATTTCTTTCGTTCAAGCGCGCAGCGCGCGTTTAAGAAGTCCGCAGGTATTTAGGCAGATAAGTGTCCGACCGCTTGCGTAACTAAGCGTTTGCGTGGAGTTCGCACGGATGACTATTTGACATCATACACAAAACTGCATTCCTTGAAAAAAAATCGCCCTGAGCTTCCACCCTCAGAGCGCGCCCTAATACAAGGGCAAAACGAGAACTGAAAAGATGAGCAATGTTTCCCCAAGGAGCGCATACTCCTTCATCCCGGGGAAATCTCTATGCACGGGATTCTTTTCACATGCACACAGATCTCCTCAGGATCGCTCTGCAACGCCGTGTGTATGGAAAAGGAAAAGCCCCTTCCACACGGTGTGCAGAACGGGCTTTTCCGGTATCGTTACTCAGTTCCCGATATGGTTTGATCTAGGCGCCAAACTCTTTCGAGGCGAACGAATCCGCAAAATCTCCATCCCCATCACTCGCAGGTCAATCGGTGATTGTTAATCAAGCAGGTCTCCTGGCTTCAGTTCATCGTTCTTCCGCATCTTCCCAGAGATTTCTCCCCAGTGACTGCCGACCTGAGGTCGGCGCGCGGAATCACTCCCTGTTACAGTGGCGTGACCGCTCCGGCTTATGGAATCTGTGATTCCCATACCGGATTCCCTATGAAGCATTGAGGCTCTGCATGGCAAAACCTCTGCACTTGATCCAATACATATTTAGTTTTTATGGTACGATAGAATAGTACCACCGAAATCGCTTCTTGTCAACAAAAAAAGAATCACTGCGTGAATTATCTCACAGTGATTCCTCATTTGCATAATTTTCATCAATCGATGACATAGACCTCGACGGAGCGGCGACCAAACTCAATCGCCTCGTCGTAGCTCTCCATGCAGAGATCAATCGTATTGCCGACGATTGCACCACCCGTATCGGCGGCGATTGCCTCGCCGTAGCCCGGGATGTAGAGGCGCGAGCCGAGCGGGATCACGTCAGGATCGACTGCAACGACACCGTGGCGTGCGACCATACCGGTCGCCGTAACGCCGCTGCCGCCCCCGTCGCCCGGGAGATATGCGGATGCGTGCATCGTATACGCCGCACGATAGCGCGGGATGCCGCGGCTGACGCGGTCTGCCTCACGCTCGCGTGCGCGGCGCTGCTCGGCAGCCTGCTCGTTCTCCGTGAGCGTGATCGCAAGGTCTGCCGTGATTGGCGTGTCCGCAGACGGCGTGACATCGACCTCATGCGGGTTATAGCCGTACTCCGCCAGGACATCGCCGACCGTGCGGCCGCTCGTCAAGACTTGCTGCGTGTCGTCCCAGAACGAGATGCTCACGGGAACGGCGCGTCGTACGGAAATCTCCGTGTGGCGCTCGTTCTCGTTGTGAAACACCTCGTAGGTGTCCTTTGCGCCGAGCTTTACGCCCAGTTTCTCAAAAATATCATTGGGTCTCGTCTGCACCGTCATGTCGGTGATGGTCTCGCCGTCGACGTGCACGCTCACGCGCTGCATGTTCTTCGGCAGTCCGTTCATCGTGAATCCGCTGGAGAGAAGCATCATCCCCGCCAGAGTGGCGCAGAAGACCGTGTTCTTCTTTGTCTGAATCAGCTGTACCAGTTTCATCCACTGCATAGAATTCCCCCTTTGCTGAATGCATTTTCCCACTTCACACTGAATTTTACATGAAAAATGGGATTCAGAATAATTTCAGCGTATGTTTTCACGCTTCGCCCACCACTGAGAAGGATATTCGTCCCACATAAAAGCCCTGCACACAGAGATTTCCTCTACACACAGGGCGATGATTTGTGATAAAACAATAAAACTGTTTCAATTTTGTTTCAAAGAAGTAGGTACATCGAACTTGTGTCGTTCATCACACCGCGGCCAACTTTGGGTACAGCCGCCACGCATTCTCCGTCGTATAGCGTGCGACCTCCTCCACGCTCTCGCCGCGGATCTCCGCGATCTTCGCCGCAACGTGCACAACGTAGGCGGGTTCGTTGCGCTTGCCGCGCTTCGGCACGGGCGCGAGATAGGGGCTGTCCGTCTCGATGAGCAGCAGCTCACGCGGTGCTTCGCGCACGATGTCGGGCAGCTTTGCCGCGTTCTTGAATGTGAGCGGCCCGTCGATACCGATATAGTAGCCCATCTTCCAGAGCTCGCGCGCCGTCTCGATGCTGCCCGAGTAACAGTGGAGAACGCCCGTGAGGTCGCGCCCCACCTCCTGCAATATAGAGAGCATGTCTCCGTGCGCGTCGCGGTCGTGGATGCAGACAGGCAGATGCGCTTCGCGTGCCACATCGAGCTGCGCACGAAAGAGTTCACGCTGCACGGCGCGCTGCGCCGCATCTTTCACCCAGTAGTAGTCGAGCCCGATCTCGCCGATAGCGACGACCTTCGGATGCCGCGCCCACGCGAGGAGCTGTGCGCGGTCTTCGTCTGTGAGCGGCGCGGCGCTCTCGGGATGGATGCCGACGGCGGCGTAGAGTGCTGGATAGCGCTCCGCGTCCGCGACCACCTGTGCGGACGCCGCCATCGTGTCCCCCATGCTGATGATCTGCACGACGCCTGCCGCCTCGGCGCGCGCAATCATCTCTGCGCGATCCTCGTCATAGCGCTCGTCGTAGAGATGGGCGTGCGTATCAATAAATGTCGTCATCATGCAATCTCGATGCGCGGGAAGAGCTGCTCCGCCGTGCCGACCGTGTGCCCGTCCTCCGTGCCGCCCCATGCGGCATCTGTGAGCTGTACCGTATCGAAGTCCAACGTAAAGCCGAGCTGCTCGTGAATGCGGCGTGCCGTTACAGGCAGGAACGGAGAGATGAGTATGCTCGTGATACGCAGCGACTCGACGAGGTGATAGAGCACGGAGTCGAGTTCCGCCGCCTTCGCCTCGTCCTTTGCAAGTGCCCACGGCGCCGTCTCATCGATGTACTTGTTCGTGCGCGAGATGAGCGCCCATGCCGTCTTAACGGCCGCAGAGAGTTCCATGCGCTCCATCTGCTCCGTGTAGTCACGGGCTGTCGCCGCCGCCATCTCCTCGAGAGCAGCATCGAAGTCCGTGCGCCCTGCGCCCTTTGTAACGACGCCCTTCCGATACTTCTTCGCCATCGAGAGCGTGCGGTGCAGGAGGTTGCCGAGGTCGTTCGCAAGGTCGGAGTTGATGCGCCCGATGAGTGCATCACGCGAGATATTGCCGTCCTGCCCGAGTGTAATCTCGCGCAGTAGGAAGTAGCGCACGGCATCCGCGCTGAATTCCTCGATGAGTGCAATCGGGTCAACCACATTGCCGACGGATTTCGACATCTTCGCGCCGTCGACGACGAGCCAGCCGTGCCCGTAGACCTTTTTCGGCAGATCGAGCCCGAGCGCCATCAGCATACAGCCCCAGATGATTGTATGGAAGCGCACGATTTCCTTGCCGACGAGATGCACGTCCGCCGGCCAATATTTGTTGAACTTTTCCTTGTCGTCCATGTAGCCAATCGGCGTGAGGTAGTTCGTGAGCGCATCAAACCAGACGTAGACGACGTGTTTCGGGTCGAACGGCACGGGGATGCCCCAGTCGAACGACGTGCGCGAGACGCAGAGATCCTCGAGCCCCTGCTCGATGAACGCAATCATCTCGTTGCGGCGCGAGACTGGCTGAATGAAGTCCGGATGCTCCTTGATGTACGTGAGCAGACGATCCGCGTATTTGCTCATGCGGAAGAAATACGCCTCCTCCGAGACCTCCTGCACGGGGCGGTGGCAGTCGGGGCAGCAGCCGTTCTCGTCGAGCTGCAGCTTCGTCCAGTAGCTCTCGCACGGCGTGCAGTAGAGTCCCGTGTACGCGCCCTTGTAAATGTCGCCCTGATCGTAGATCTGCTGGAAGATATTCTGTACGAGCTCGTGATGCCGCTCCTCCGATGTGCGGATGAAGTCGTCGTAGGAGATGCCGAGCAGCCGCCACAGCTCCTGAAAGCCCGCGACAATGCGGTCGACGTATTGGATGGGTGTCACGCCCTCCTTCTCCGCCGCCTGCTGGATCTTCTGCCCGTGCTCGTCCGCTCCGGTCAGAAAGAACACATC
>NZ_CP016201.1:1183592-1186118 GCF_001683335.1 Selenomonas sp. oral taxon 126 | reverse complement strand
CGTCCGATCCGGTCAGAAAGAACACATCGTAGCCCGCGAGCCGCTTGAACCGTGCAATCGTGTCCGCAACCGTCGTGCAGTAGGCGTGCCCGATGTGCAGCTTCGCGCTCGGGTAATAGATGGGTGTCGTGATGTAAAACGGAGTCTTTTCGCTCATAATAACGCCTCGTTTCGATTTGATGTACTATATAGTAGCACAGTGACGCCGCGCTTTCAATCTATTGCTTCCCTATATCTCCTCTCCGGACACGAGCCGCACATTCTCCTGTGCAGCATCGCGCAGTCGCTCGGTAAAGCCATAGAAGGAAAAGATCATATAGTGATAGTTTCCATGGTATTTCTTTTGCGGAAATTTGTCCTGCAAACGTCTGAGCACGTCAATATCTGCCGGCGCGTGCCGAAATTTACACTCCGCGAGCAGAAACTGCCGCTCCGCCCGATCTGCGGCGACAATGTCGATTTCCTCCGACACACTGTGTTTTTTCCCCTCCACCGTGCGCGTGACCTTCTCCCACCATCGCCCGATCTTGACAAAGTGAAAAGGCAGCTCTCCCGCCTGATTCCGCGCGCGCAGATACTCGATACAGACCTTCTCATAGGTGCGTGAGACGAACTCATGCAGCTGCGGTGCAATGACATGCTGCCAGACCCCCTGCACATCGCCCGCCTCAAGCTCCGAATGGCTGCTGTATAGAAACGCATACCAGAACCTGAAATAGGCGTCCGTCAGCTGATACAGCCCCCGCCCGCTGCCCGCACGCTCCTTCATCGTCGAGAGGATGGAAAACTCGCGCTCGACAATGCCGATCTCCATGAGGTTTTTGAGGTAGACACTGATCTTGCTTTTTTCGAGCTGTGTCTTGCTGTGAATGAGCGCCAGCGTATTGTTGCCGAGCGCGACCGCCTCGATGATGGAGTTGTAGACGCTCGTCTCGCGCAGTTCCTGCCTGAGCAGAAACTCCACCTCACTGTAGAGCACGCAGCCCTTTTGCAGGAGATTCGTGCGGATATTCTCCTCCAACGATTTATCCGGTTGGAATTGAATCAAGTAGTACGGAATCCCGCCCAGAATGGCATAGACCGCGAGGCATTCCTCCTGCGTATACTGCGGGAAAAACTCCCGTATATGCACAAAGGGCAGCGGCAGCAGCTTGTAGATGCCCGTCGCCCTGCCGTACAGTGGATTGCGCTCTGCGAGCAGTTCGTTCTCGATGAAGCTCATCGCACTCCCGCAGAGGATAATCATGACATTGGCGCGGGATAGTTCGTGATCCCAGAGGTTTTGCAGAATGGACGGAAGCGCAGGATGATTCGCACACATATAGGGAAACTCGTCGATGATGAGGAGCTTCTTGCCCGCCGTCGGGATCTCCCGTACACTTGAGAGCGCGGTCTCCCAATCGGGAAACGCATGGAGAAAGCGCGCTGCGGGCATCCCCGTCTGCAGGAGGCGTTTGGAGAAGCGCGCAAGCTGCTCCTGATCCGTGCACTCCGTACAGGCGTAGAACACTGCCTCCTTATCCCGTGCAAACTGCTGCAGCAGCTCTGTCTTCCCGATGCGCCTGCGCCCATAGAGCACGATGAGCTCTGCGCGCGCGGAATCATAGCGCTCCTGCAAAAACTCCAGCTCGCGCGTGCGGCCAATAAACACAAGATCACCTTTTTCTAATTACGATTATAATAATCACGATTAGAAAGATTATATAACACTTGAGGAAAAAGGGCAATACCTGCAATCATTCGGCTCTTTCTCATATGTTACGGAGAATCGGAAACAGATCCGTGCGATGCTCCTAAGCAAACCCTAGTGGAGCAAGCGGAGAAAAGCGTTCGACTCGCCCCCTGCGGATTTCTTTCGTTCAAGCGTAGCGCGTTTAAGAAGTCCGCAGGTATTTAGGCGAACGAGAACGCGACCGCTTGCGTAACTAAGCGTTTGCGTGGAGTGCGCACGGAGTCATTCCGTAACATTTATCATAGAACCAATCATTTCTCCGCCAGCAGCGCCTGATACACCGCCCTGCGCGAGATGCCGAGTTCCTGTGCGGTGCGGCGCATGGCTTCCTTCTTGTCGAGTCCTGCCGCGAGATGAGCCTCGTAGCGTTCGGCAAGGCTCATTTCCTGTGTGTCATCGACAGCCCCAACGTGCGCCTCGTCCGCGCCGGCGACGATGAGGACGAATTCGCCGCGCGGCTCGTTCTCTCTGTAGTATGCGAGGAGTTCGCCGAGGGTCGTGCGACGGAATTCCTCGAACTTCTTCGTCAGCTCACGCGCGGCAGCAGCGGGACGCTCCGCACCGAGCGACCCCACGAGTGTGGAGAGCGTTTCGCGCAGACGGTGCGGCGCCTCGTAGAAGATGAGCGTCTCGGGGTAGGCGGCGACGCGTGCGAGCACTTCCCTGCGCTTCTTCTCCTTGCGCGGGAGGAAACCGACGAAGGTAAAGCCCTCGAGCGGCAGCCCCGCGCAGATGAGCGCGGAGAGCGCCGCGTTCGCGCCCGGCAGCGGCGTGACGGGGAGTCCCTCGGCGAT
>NZ_CP016201.1:1175856-1182926 GCF_001683335.1 Selenomonas sp. oral taxon 126 | reverse complement strand
GCCGGGGTCGGCGATGCCCGGGAGCCCCGCGTCGCTGACACACACGACGGTCTCGCCCGCCTGCATCCGCGCGATGAGTTCCGCGCCTTTTTCCTCTTTATTGTGCTCGTGATAGCTGGTCATGGGCGTGTGGATGTCATAGTGTGCAAGGAGTCCGCGCGTATGACGCGTGTCCTCGGCTGCAATCACGTCCGCCGTGCGCAGCGTTTCAACGGCACGGTAGGTGATGTCGCCGAGGTTGCCGATGGGCGTGGCGCAGAGATAGAGCCGTCCTGTCACTGTCATTCCTCCGATTCCTCGTTTTCGTTTCTTTCTTTTTTATACGGTACAGCGGGCGCATTGTCAAGAACAGGTTGCAGAACCGGTTCTACTCTTAAAAGTTCGATTATATTTCTCATTTTTCACTTTTCATTTCCACCTCCTTCATATATAGTAATGACATATTTAAGGAATGACGAGGTGGATATCATATGGATGAAAAGAAGACACGTGTCCTCGTTGTCGAGGACGAGGTGCGCATTGCGCGGTTCCTGCAGATGGAGCTGGAGCACGAGGGATTTGAGGCAGAGACTGAGGGCAACGGCACGCGCGCCTATGAGCGCATCATTCAGGAGAATTTCGATATCATTCTGCTCGATGTCATGCTGCCGGGCATGGACGGTATTGAGATCTGCCGCCGCGTCCGCACGGTCTCGAACGTGCCCATCATCATGCTGACGGCACGCGATGCAGTGGAGGACCGCGTAGAGGGTCTGGACATCGGCGCGGATGACTACATCACGAAGCCGTTCGCCGTGCCCGAGCTCTTGGCGCGCATCCGCAACGCCCTGCGCCGCCGCGACATCTCGACCGAGGACGCCTCGGATCGCCTCACGGTGAAGAATCTCATCATGTTCCTGTCGCGCTACGAGGTGCAGGTGGACGGCGAAACCGTCGCCCTCACGAAGCGCGAATACGATCTCTTGGAGTATCTCCTGCGTAACAAGCGCACAGTGCTGACGCGCGATCAGATCCTCCAGGAGGTATGGGGATTCGACTACACAGGCGAGACCAACGTGGTCGACGTCTATATCCGCTACCTGCGCGCCAAGCTGGATGACCGCTTCCACAAGAAGTACATCTACACGGTGCGGGGCGTCGGGTATGTTGTCCGCGACTAATTCGCGCCTTGCCCGCTGGATCGACCGCCATTTCTACATCCGCATTTCTACGAAGATCACCCTGCTGTACGCGGCAATCCTCTTTTTCGTGCTCATCCTATCGACCGGCATTCTGGGGATTGGCGCGTACATCTATTTTTATCGGCAGGCGGAGGTCGATCTCGACCGCAGCATCCGCCATGTGATGAACAACATCGAAAGCGGCAATGCGGCGGAGGCGAAATTCTGGTTCGAGGGGCCTGTCATCCCCGGCGTCATTGTGCGCATCACCGATCGTTCCGGTCGTGTTGTGCTCGATACGGACGCCCACTTCCCCTCGATCGAGACCGTCGAGAATGGACGAATCACAACGCCAATCTGGGCAAATCCCGATATGGAGGTCTCCGAGTTCAAAGGCGGTACGGTTTATCATGCGCGGCGCAACATTGAGTACGACGGTATTCCCTATCAAATCCATTTCTTCCGCACGATCACAACAGAAACGGACTTTTTCAACGCCCTGCAGCGACTGCTCTTCTACACGGTTGCAATCTGCTTTGTGCTCGCGCTGCTCGCAGGTCATTTCATCAGCCGGCGCATCCTGAAGCCCATCCGCGAGATCACGTGGACGGCACGCAGCATCGAGGTGGAGCGCCTCGGCCGTCGTCTCGATGTACCGCGTGCCCGCGACGAGCTGGCAGAGCTTGCACGCACGTTCAACCGCATGCTTGACCGTCTGCAGGAGGGCTTCCAACAGGAGCAGCGCTTCGTCTCCGATGCCTCGCACGAGCTGCGCACGCCGCTCACGGTCATCCTCGGCTACTCGGATATGCTCTCGCGCTGGGGGCGCGAGGACAGGAACATCCTCGACGAGGGCATCACCTCCATCCGCTCGGAGGCGGAGAATATGCAACAGCTCATCGAGAAGCTGCTCTTCCTCGCGCGTGCCGACCAGAAGCGCCAGGCGGTCAACAAGGAGGAGGTGGATCTCGCCGAACTCCTCGCCGATACAATGGAGAAGATGCAGACGGTGACGACCTCGCACGAGGTCACGCTCGGCAGGAACGATCCCGCGACGGTCGAGGCCGATCCCGTGCTCCTACGCCAGCTGCTGCGCATCTTCCTCGAAAACAGTCTGAAGTACACACCCGCCGGCGGTCACATCCATGCCTACTCGATCCGATCTGCAGACGACTCGTCGGTGACGGTGACGCTCACCGACGACGGCATCGGCATCGCGCCCGAGCATCAGGCACGCATCTTCGACCGATTCTACCGCGTGGACTCCTCGCGCACGAAGGAGACGGGCGGCTCGGGTCTCGGGCTCTCGATCGCACGCTGGATCGCCGAGCGCCACGACATCAAGATCGTGTTGCGGAGTGCGGTGGACGAGGGAACGACAATCACGCTCACGATCCCGATCGTTCATGACGAAACTGCATAAAATATATGAAAAGACGCTGCCTATCTAGTACACGGGCAGCGTCTTTTATGGTACAATAAATCTATATGTTATGTATGTTGCGATATTGTATGCGATGATGTATTGATACAGAAAGGACGAATTGCTATGAAGATCCTCATTACAGGTGCAACGGGACAGCTGGGTCACGACTGCGTGGAGGAGTGCAGGGCGCGCGGGCACGAGGTACACGGTGTCTCCTCGGAGCTCTTCCCGCTCTCCGACGAGAACGTCATGCGCGCCGTCCTCGAAGCGGTCGAACCCGATGCCATCCTGCATGCGGCGGCGTATACAGCCGTGGACAAGGCGGAGGACGAGCCCTCGCTCTGCCGCAAAATCAATGCGGCGGGCACGGAGATTCTCGCGCGCCTCGCACGTGAGCGCGATGTGAAGCTCCTCTACATCAGCACGGACTACGTCTTCCCCGGCACAGGCGACACGCCCCACGAGACGAACGCGCTCACCTCCCCGCACAACGTCTACGGCGCGTCGAAGCTCGCGGGCGAGGAGGCGGTGCAGCAGGATCTTGACAAATACTTTATCGTGCGCACCTCGTGGGTCTTTGGTCTGCATGGCAAGAACTTCGTCAAGAGCATGCTGCAGCTTGCCAAAACCAATAAAATTCTCTCCATCGTCAACGATCAGATCGGCTCGCCCACCTACACGCGCGACCTCGCGCCGCTGCTTGCGGACATACTTGAGTCCGAAAAGTACGGCATCTACCACGCGACGAACGAGGGGTTCTGCTCGTGGGCGCAGTTCGCGCGCGAGATCTTTCGTCAGGCGGGCGTGGCGGTCAACGTCACCAACGTCCCCTCGCATATGTACCCAACGAAGGCAACGCGCCCGAAGAATTCGCGCCTCAGCAAGAAGTCGCTTGACGACGCGGGCTTCCACCGCCTCCCTCCGTGGGAGGATGCCGTCGGGAGGTTCTTGAAGGAGTTGAAAGAAGCGGGGGAATAGCTGTATGCCTCCGATATGGCGTGATGTGTGAGAGCCTCCCCCGTGCGACACGGGGGAGGGGGACCGCGTGAGCGGTGGAAGGGGCGCCATGTACGAGCAAAGCACCCCCCTCATCCGGAGTAGTGCTTCAAGCAATGTGTTCCTTTCTATCATGCGAAAACCTCAACAGCCACAAGCGCCCCTATCGGCTCACTACGTTCGCCACTTCCCCCGTCTTGGACGGGGGAAGCTAATATACCATAATCTCTGCCCCTCTCCATGTATACCCCGATAGAATCGTGACAAACCTGCCCCATTAGTGTATAATGGGGCATATTTTTATCTAGGGAATCGCTGATAAGATGAACACCGTCAGATTGGTGCAAATTTTTTGTCCTGTCAAGGAGACAAACCGGACGCATAGCAAAAGCTATGTGGAGGATTTGTCGACGCAGAGAGGGCGAAAAAGATGCGCTAAGATGGCGGTGCTGAATTTATCAGTGCTTCCCTAACTAAAGGGGGAATCTTCTTGCTCACCAGCATCAGCCGCAAGTACCGCGAAACGGCGCTCATCAAGCTCATCGCGGTCGGACTCATCATCGGTATCCTCATCGCGCTCTACGCGCCCGCGCTCATTCCCATCGTCGCCGTACTCGGCGATGTCTTCGTCCGCGCACTCAAGGGCGTTGCGCCGATCCTCGTCTTCGTCCTCGTCATGAACGCAATGGCGCAGCGCACGGTCGGCTCAGGCGCGGCACTGCGCCCCATCGTGCGCCTCTACGTCATTGCAACCTTCCTCGCATCGCTCGTCGCCGTCGCATACTCCTTCGCATTCCCGTCCACGCTGCATCTCGTCGTGGCAGATGCGACCGTTGCGCCACCGAGCGGCATCGTCGAGGTCGTTCACAACCTCATCATGAACGTCGTGGACAACCCGCTCCACGCCATCGCGAACGCAAACTACATTGGCATCCTCGCATGGAGCGTCCTCGCAGGCATCGCCCTGCAGAAGGCAAGCGCAACGACCAAGAACACCGTGCGCGACTTTGCCGTCGTCATGACGCAGATCGTGCTCTGGGTCATCCGCTTCGCCCCGTTCGGCATCATGGGACTCGTTGCAGACGCAGTTGGTACGAGCGGCGTGGACGCCCTCATCGGCTATCTGCAGCTGCTTGCCGTCCTCCTCGGCGCATTCTTCTCCGTCGCCCTCATCATGAACCCCATCATCGTCTGGCTGCACATCCGCCGCAATCCGTTCCCGCTCGTCTTCACAACGCTGCGTGAGAGCGGTATCTATGCATTCTTTACACGCAGCTCGGCGGCAAATATCCCGGTCAACCTCCAGCTCTGCAAACGCCTCGGACTGAACCCCGAGGTCTACTCCATCTCCATCCCGCTCGGCGCAACCATCAATATGAGCGGTGCAGCTATCACGATCGCGATCCTCTCGCTTGCGGCAGCACATACGCTCGGCGTCGCAGTTGACCTGCCGACCGCGCTGCTGCTCTGCCTCATCGCCACTGTCGGTGCGTGTGGCGCTTCGGGCGTTGCGGGCGGCTCGCTGCTCCTCATCCCCGTCGCCTGCTCCTCGTTCGGCATCAGCAACGACATCGCCATGCAGGTCGTCGGCGTCGGCTTCATCATCGGTGTGTTGCAGGACTCCTGCGAGACCGCACTCAACAGCTCCACCGACGTGCTCTTCACAGCGACGGCAGAGTTCACGGAGCGTGCAAAGGCGGGCACGCTCACGGCGGAGGATATGACGCCGAAAAGCTGATATTTCACACAAGGGGACAAGCGCATGACATACACACAGCTTCTAAAAATACCATTTCTTGCCGCGCTGCTCAGTCTCCCGCTCTCAGCCGCACATATATCTGCATCCGCAGATACAGGAACGCAGCCTCTCCCGCCTCTGACGGGGGAGGCTGCCGCCATTGCAGGCATACTGGCGGGAGAAAATCTGCCGCACCTCAAACTCAATCCCGCATCCTATACGGATGAAACGCTGATTGTAGGTGGGCAGACAGTTGCATTCCGCGCCTACCGCGACATTCCCTACGCCGTGCGCCCGAGAGATAGGGAGCGTGAGCGCATGAGCATCTTCATCCCCGCCGCCTATTTCTCGGGCGGCACGGTGAACGGCTACACGGCAAAGACCGCGCCGATCTTCCTGCCGAACGGCGTGGGCGGCTATATGCCGGGTGAGATACTCGCGCCCGCGCTCGACGGGACGAAAGCAAACGCCTCCCTCGTCGCGCTCTCGCGCGGCCTCGTCGTCGCCGCGCCCGCCATCCGCGGACGCACAGACAGGAATAAGGAGGGCGTCTACGTCGGCAAAGCCCCCGCCTGCATTGTCGACTACAAGGCAGCCGTCCGCTTCCTCCGCTACAATGCCGCACTCCTGCCCGCAGGGAATACAGAGCGCATCATCGCGAGCGGTACGAGCGCGGGCGGCGCACTCTCCGCCCTCCTTGGCGCATCGGGAAACAGCCGCGACTATGACGAGGAGCTTGCCGCCATCGCCGCCGCGCCGGGACGCGACGACATCTATGCCGCGAACTGCTACTGCCCCATCACAAACCTCGAGCACGCCGACATGGCATACGAGTGGATCTTTGCGGGTGTGATGGAGAGTCCGGCAGCAACCCCGATGACAGCGGATGCCATTGCAGCCTCCGCGCGCCTCAAGGAGCTCTTTCCCTCCTATCTGAACAGTCTCATTCTAAAGGATGCAGTTGGTACGCCCATGCAGGTATGGACAGACGGCTCTGGCAGCTTTACGGAGTACATCAAGGCAATCTATCGCGCATCGGCGCAGAGTGCCGTGGACGGCAAGATGCCGCTTGATGGCGCGGACTGGTTCACCGTAAAGGATGGCAAGGTCACGGACATTGATCTTGCAAAATACGCCGTCTGGGCGACGCGGCTTAAGGCCGCGCCCGCCTTTGACCGATTCGACCGCAGCTCGGGCGAGAACGATGTCTTCGGCACGGAGGACAATACGCCGCGCCATTTCACAGACTTCTCGCGTCAATATGACACGACGCACGGCGACCTTGCGCCCGACACAGACATCCGCCGCATGAACCCGATGAACTACATCGGCACGGCGGGCGTTCGGACGGCACCACACTTCCGCATCCGCCACGGTGCAAAGGATCGCGATACGGCGATGCCCGTACCCGCCATCCTCGCCCTGCGCCTCCAAAATGCGGGCGTTGCTGTGGACTTCTCCGCCCCGTGGGGGCAGGGACACGGCGGCGACTACGACCTAAAGGAACTCTTTGACTGGATTGACCACATTTGCAAATAAGGACATATAAAAGGGGCTGTTGCACGAAGTTGTTTTGACTCCGTACAACAGCCCCTGTTCGTGTTAGCGCTCAAGGCGCCCCTACCACCGCTTTGCGGTCCCCCTCCCCCGTGTCGCACGGGGGAGGCTTTTCGTTATGGCATATTAGCTTCCCCCGTCGCAACGGGGGAAGTGGCGAACGCAGTGAGCCGAAAGGGGCGCTCATGCAACA
>NZ_CP016201.1:1154151-1175831 GCF_001683335.1 Selenomonas sp. oral taxon 126 | reverse complement strand
GCAAATAAGGACATATAAAAGGGGCTGTTGCACGAAGTTGTTTTGACTCCGTACAACAGCCCCTGTTCGTGTTAGCGCTCAAGGCGCCCCTACCACCGCTTTGCGGTCCCCCTCCCCCGTGTCGCACGGGGGAGGCTTTTCGTTATGGCATATTAGCTTCCCCCGTCGCAACGGGGGAAGTGGCGAACGCAGTGAGCCGAAAGGGGCGCTCATGCAACAGCCCCTTTTTTCATGCAGAGATGCCTCAGGTCTTGAACTTTGCCGCCGCCGCGTTCAGGTCGTGCGCCATGTCCGAGAGACCGCGGCTGCTCGCTGCGATTTCCTCCATGCCTGCCGCCTGCTGCTCGGTCGCGGCAGAGACGTTCTGCGACTCTGCCGCCACCTTCGAGGCAGAGTCGTGAATCTTGCCCGTGGCATCGTCGATCTTCGCCGCCCGCCGCGTCAGATCCTCCATCGTCGTCCCGATGGTGACAGAGTACTGTTGGAGCCGGTCGATCATCGCGCGGATCTCCGAGAAGCCCTCGCCCGTCGCGGTGACGTTTTCGCGCCCCTTCTCCGCCTCGCTGCGCCCTGTCTGCATTGCAGCAACCGCCTGCTCGGTCTCCTCCTGGATCGCGCGGATGAGATCGCCGATCTGCTTCGACGCCTGCTGCGACTCCTCGGCGAGCTTGCGCACCTCCTCGGCGACAACGGCGAAGCCGTGACCGTGCTCGCCCGCACGTGCCGCCTCGATGGCTGCGTTGAGCGCGAGGAGATTCGTCTGTCCCGAGATGCCCGAGATCACCTCGACGATGTTGCCGATCTCCTTCGAGCGTTCGCCGAGTTTTGCCACGACATTCGAGGAGGAGATGACCGTATCCGCGATCGTGTTCATCTGTGCAACCGTTGCCTCCACGAGCTTGTTGCCCTCCTCCGCCTTCTGTGATGTATGCGCGATGTCTGTACCGACGTTCTCGATGGTTTCTGTGACATCCGTCAGTCCACGCGTAAAGGCATGCACCTGATGCTTTGCCTCCGCAACAGAGTCCATCTGGGTCTGTGCCGCCTCAGCGACCTCCGTGATGGACTGCGCGACATTCTGCGTCGCCTGTGCAGACTGCTCGGACGTGCTCGTCAGCGTGGTCGAGGAGTCCGCCACCGACTCTGCCGTCTTCTGGATCGTCTTCGTCATGGTACGGATATTCGTGAGCATCTTGTTGCACTCGTCCGCCATTTGTCCGAACTCATCGCCCGAATCCGCCGGGAGGTGGATGCTGAGATCGCCCTGCGCCACCTTGCGCAGCGACATGAGTACCATATCAACCGACGTCTTGATGTTACGCAGCAGATAGATGGCGCACGCACAGGTGAAGAGCACGACGATGATCGCGACGATGATCGTCGTCGTCAGCACCTGTGTATATGCGGCGTTACTCTCCGCCTCTGCCTGCTTTGCCCCCTGGATGGAACGCGCCTGATCCTCCATCACCAACTTGGTAAAGGATCGATAGGCATCGCGCGTCGGTCCCTGCGCATAGGCGAGAATTCCATCCATATCGCCCGCAGCGATCAGCGGCTCCAGCCCCTTGCCCGAGTCGAGGTATGCCTGCCATGCCTTGCGCTCGTTCTCCAGTATCTCGCGATCCTTCTGCGCCCCATCCGCGCTCGTGTAGACGATGGTGGACAGCGCCTGTTCATAAGCGGTAAAGGCATCGTCTACTGCCTTTTTTGCCTCCGCGAGGTCACGCTCCGACTTTTCCCGCTGAGCGGGATCCTTTGTCAGCGCAGCCATCACTGCGCGACGCCGCACGATGTTCGCCGCATCCGAAAGATCCGATGCCACTCCGAGCGTGCTCGTCCAGCCGCTCAGGTCTATCGCCGCCTGATTCAACACGCGTGCCGAATAGCACGCATATGCACCAAAACCAAGAAAAAGTGCGATGAGTATCGCAAAGCTCAGGATAATCTTCTTCGACACAGTGAGTCCGTTCATGTGTGTTCATCCTTTCCAGGGTTCCCCTTCTGAAAGCGTGCGCAGGTCAAAGCCCCACGATGCTTTCTATATGACTTGATGGCGCGCAAAGATCCCTCCCTCGTTGCACAATGTGGTACGTCGTCCCACATTGCCTCAAACTCTGCACATCTCCCACGAAGTACGATATTTCCTTGAAAGAAACGCTGTTTTATTATAGCACTGAAGCCCCTCTCCCCGCAACACACCTTATCATTTTATTCAAAAGAATAGTGTTTGTAATCGTTTTTTTCAAAATACACAAAAACGGAGCAGAATCTCGATGAATCCCGCTCCATTTTGCCGATTGTTTTTACTATTTTTTCACTCACAAATAACGAAGTCTCCTGTTGAGAGACACACCGAGTGCGGCGGCGGCGACCGCCTTGATGAGGTCGCCCGGGATGTACTGGACGAGTGCCATAAATGCGGCGACAATCCCCGCGAATTTGTCCCCGAAGAGAATCGTCAGCCAAAGCGTCGCGATGGCGTAGGTGACGGGCACGCTGACGAGCGTGCCGACAAGCGCATAGCGCGCAAAGGACGGCTCGCGCCCCTTGAGCATGCTCATGAGGGTATAGGCGACGAGGAAGCCGATGAAGAAGCCGCCGCGCGGGCCGAAGACGATGCCAAATCCGCCGACGCCGCCCGCGAACACAGGTATGCCGATCAATGTGTAGCCGACAATGACGAAGGCGGTCTGACATGGCGTCAGGACGAGCGCGACAAGACACATGACGAAGGTCTGCATCGTCAGCGGCGCCATGAACGGCACGGGGATTGCAATGTACGCGCTCACGCAGATGAGCGCGATGCACAGCGCCATGCGCGTCGTATTGCGAACGGAAAAGAATTTATCATCGAGAGATGCCATACAAATCACTCCTTTTTCACGTTCGTATTCTAACGCGAAAGGAGAGTTTCGTCAACTAATTTGTGGGGAGGGATTGACGAAGTTGGGGGGATTTGTAGTTACAGCATATTAGCTTCCCCCGTCCGAGACGGGGGAAGTGGCACGCCGCAGGCGTGACGATAGGGGCGCTTGTGGGAGATGCGACACTGTTACGATAGAAAAGTGTAAGTTGCTTGAAGTGCTCACCTCCGATGCAAGTGCTGTCCTGCAGGTTCATGGCGCCCCTTCCACCGCAAGCGGTCCCCCTCCCCCGTCGCTACGGGGGAGGCTTCTTGATTACGGCAATAGAAAAACTCGGCAGCTGGCACTGCCGAGTTTTCTTGTGACCTGAATGCTATCACGTCATCTTTTCTCTACACGTAGTATAACGCGTTCAATCGCATATTGCAAGTCAGTTCGTCAGATGCTCCAGCCGCGAGAGGTCGACCTCTTCGTGCACCTCTTCGACGATCTCTTCCTCCTCGGCTTCCTCCACAATCTGTGGTGCAAAGTCGACGATATCGAGGTTGCGGTAGCGGGTCATGCCCGTGCCCGCAGGGATGAGCTTGCCGATGATGACATTCTCCTTGAGTCCGACGAGCGGGTCGATCTTCCCCTTGATCGCGGCGTCGGTGAGGACGCGCGTGGTCTCCTGGAAGGATGCCGCCGAGAGGAAGGAGTCCGTCGCGAGCGATGCCTTCGTGATGCCGAGCAGGATAGGCTTTGCCACAGCAGGCTCGCCGTCCTCCTCGATCGCCTTGGTATTCGCCGCCTCGAATGCGTTGATCTCGATGTACTCACCGGGCAGGAAGTCGGTCGTGCCTGACTCCTCGATCTTGACCTTGTGCAGCATCTGCCGCACCATGACCTCGATGTGCTTGTCGTTGATCTCAACGCCCTGCGACTTGTAGACCTTCTGCACCTCGTAGACGAGGTAGCGCTGGGTCGCCTGCAGTCCGCAGACGCGCAGGATGTCGTGGGGATTGATCGAGCCCTCGGTGATCTTGTCGCCGGGCTTCAGCTCCGCCCCGTCGCGCACCGCCATGCGCGCGCCGAACGGTACGGAGTACTCGCGCGGTGCGCCGCCCTCGGGCGTAATCGTGACCGTGCGCATCCCCTTGCCCGTATCGTCGATGGAGACGAGTCCCTCGTTCTCCGCGATGATCGCGTTGTGCTTGGGCTTGCGTGCCTCGAAGAGCTCCTCGACGCGCGGGAGACCCTGCGTGATATCGTCGCCCGCGACGCCGCCCGAGTGGAACGTACGCATCGTGAGCTGTGTGCCCGGCTCGCCGATCGACTGCGCGGCGATGATGCCGACTGCCTCGCCGATCTCGACCTCCGCCTGATTGGCGAGGTCGCGGCCATAGCATTTCATGCAGACGCCGAACTGCGACTTGCAGGTCAGCACGCTGCGGATGGCAACGCGCTTTCTGACGCCCTCGATGCGCTTTGCAAGCGCCTCGTCCACGGGATCGTTGACATGGGCAATCGTCTCGCCCGTCGCCTCGTCCACAATGTCCTCGGCGAGCACGCGTCCGACAATGCGGTCGGCGAGCGACTCGATGACACCCGTGCCCTCGGTGATTGCCTCGACCTCGATGCCGCGCACGTTGTTGTTGCGGATGTGGAGCTCATGCAGCTCCGAGTCGATGATCGCCTCCACCATCTCGTCCGTGAGGAAATCCCCCTCGGCAGCGAGTGGCATCCCATCATCCAGCACAGCCTCGCGCACGACTTCCTTGCCGCTGAGTTCGCGAACCATCGCCGCGCGCGCCTTCTTGCGCTTTTTCGCATCCGGCTCGCCGAGCGTAATGCTCTCCGTCACCATCGCGTTGCTGACGGCGCCCTCCACATTCACGGAGGAGCCGCGCACCATGATCTCGCGCACATCGCGCTCGCCGATGGTCTCAAGCACCTCGTCGTCGAGAACGGTATCCTGCGGATAGAGGACTTCCTTCGTCTCGGGATCGTAGATCGCTGTCGCAAGAAGTCTGCCCATCAGGCTGTCAACCAGCAGCTCCAGTGCGTCAAATGCAGACTCCGCGAGCCGCGCGCGCACCTGCATGAGGTTGATCGCGGAGACATCGCAGTCCTCCTCGCGGACGATGACATCCTGTGCCACGTCGACAAGTCGGCGCGTGAGGTAGCCCGAGTCCGCCGTACGGAGTGCCGTATCGGCAAGACCCTTGCGCGCACCGTGCGAGGAGATGAAGTAATCGGAAACGGTCAGTCCCTCGCGGAAATTCGCTGTGATTGGCAGGTCGATGATCTTGCCCGACGGATCTGCCATCAGACCGCGCATGCCCGCGAGCTGGCGCATCTGCTGCTTGTTGCCGCGCGCGCCCGAATCCGCCATCATAAAGATGGGGTTGAACGGATCCATGTTGTCCATCATCGCGTCCGCGACATCGTCCGTCGCCTTCGTCCAGAGCTGGACGACCTTCTTGTAGCGCTCGTCCTCGGTAATCAGACCGCGCCCGAACTGGCGCTCCACCTTGTTGACGAGCGCCTGCGTGTCCGCGATGATGTCCTTCTTCTTCGGCGGCACGATGACATCGGAGACGGCAACCGTCATGCCCGCGATGCAGGCGTAGTGGTAGCCGAGATTTTTCACATTGTCGATGACCTCAGCGGTCTTGGTCGCGCCGAAGTGGTCGTAGCAATTTGCGACGAGCTTCCCGAGCTCCTTCTTGTTCATGAGAACGCCGAGACTCCACTCGCCCGTCTCCGCATCCTGACGATAGTGCCGCAGCTGCTCGGGCAGGATCTCACTGAAGATGAGGCGGCCGAGAGAGCTGCGGACGAGTCCGTAGCCTGCGACCTGCACGCGGATCTCCGCCTGCAGGTCAAGCACCTTCTCCTGATACGCGAGGAGTGCCTCTGCAATGCCCGTAAAGACCTTGCCCTCGCCCTTTGCGCCCGGGCGTACCTTCGTGAGATAGTACGAGCCAAGTACCATGTCCTGCGAGGGGACGATGATGGGCTTGCCGTCCTTCGGCGCGAGGATGTGGTTCGCCGCGAGCATGAGCACGCGCGCCTCCGTCTGCGCCTCTGCCGAGAGGGGCAGATGGATCGCCATCTGGTCGCCGTCAAAGTCCGCGTTGTACGCCGTACACGCGAGCGGATGCAGCTTCAGCGCACGCCCCTCAGTGAGCACAGGCTCGAACGCCTGAATGCCGAGGCGGTGCAGCGTCGGTGCGCGGTTGAGGAGCACGGGATGCTCCTTGATGACATCCTCGAGCACGTCCCAGACCTCGGGGCGTGCGCGCTCGACCATGCGCTTTGCCGACTTGATATTGTGCGCCGCGCCGTCGGCTTGGAGTTTTTTCATGACAAACGGCTTGAACAGCTCGAGCGCCATCTCCTTCGGCAGGCCGCACTGATGGAGTTTCAGCTCGGGGCCGACAACGATAACGGAGCGCCCCGAGTAGTCGACGCGCTTGCCGAGGAGGTTCTGACGGAAACGCCCCTGTTTGCCCTTGAGCATATCCGAGAGCGACTTCAGCGCGCGGTTGCCGGGACCCGTCACGGGACGCCCGCGGCGGCCGTTGTCAATCAGCGCATCCACAGCCTCCTGCAGCATACGCTTCTCGTTGCGCACGATGATATCGGGCGCACCGAGGTCGAGCAGACGGCGCAGACGGTTGTTGCGGTTGATGACGCGGCGATAGAGATCGTTGAGGTCGGAGGTCGCGAAACGTCCGCCGTCGAGCTGCACCATCGGGCGCAGGTCGGGCGGAATGACGGGCACGACATCCATAATCATCCACGAGGGACGATTGCCGGACTTGCGGAACGCCTCCACCACCTCGAGGCGGCGGATGGCGCGCACCTTCTTCTGTCCGGAGGTCGTGCGCACGTCATTGCGGAGCTGCTCGCTCATCTGCTCGAGATCGAGTTCCTCGAGCAGCTCCTTGATCGCCTCCGCGCCCATGCCGACGCGGAACGTATTGCCATACTTCTCGAGCGCGTCGTGATACTCGCGCTCGGAGAGCAGTTCCTTCTTCTTGAGATCGGTCTCGCCCGCATCAATGACGATGTAGAAGGCGAAATAGAGGACTTTCTCCAAGGAGCGCGGGGACACATCGAGGATGAGCCCCATGCGGCTCGGGATGCCCTTGAAATACCAGATATGCGAGACGGGCGCGGCGAGTTCGATGTGTCCCATGCGCTCGCGGCGCACCTTCGCGCGTGTCACCTCGACGCCGCAGCGGTCGCAGACGACGCCCTTGTAACGGATGCGCTTGTACTTGCCGCAGTGGCACTCCCAGTCGCGCGTCGGTCCGAAGATGCGCTCACAGAACAGACCGTCGCGCTCGGGCTTGAGCGTGCGGTAGTTGATGGTCTCAGGCTTCTTGACCTCGCCATACGACCACTCACGAATTTTATCGGGGGAAGCGAGTCCAATCCGCATTGAGTCAAAATTGTTTACATCCAGCAAAGATGTCACTCCCTTCCTTAAATGTCCTCGTTTGGCATGTCGATATCGTCGAGTCCGCCGCGCATCAGGGAATCCATATCATCGACCGGCTCCTCGCTGTCGATATGCGCAATGATGTCCTCGTCGGAGACATCCTCCTCTGCGCCCTCTTCCTCCTCATAGGAGTCTGCGGGCGGCGGCGGTGCGCCGGTCTCATCGACACCCTCGACATCGAGCTCAAGCGAGCGCGCCTTCTCCCCGATGTCCTCGTCCTCCTCATCGCGGATCGCGATTTCCTTCGCGTCCTCGTTGAGCACCTTGATGTCGAGACCGATCGCCTGCAGCTCCTTGATGAGCACCTTAAAGGACTCGGGAACGCCGGGCTCGGGGATATTGTCGCCCTTGACGATGGATTCGTACGCCTTGACACGCCCGACCACATCGTCGGACTTCACCGTCAGGATTTCCTGTAGGGTGTACGCCGCACCGTATGCCTCGAGCGCCCAGACCTCCATCTCGCCGAAGCGCTGTCCGCCGAACTGCGCCTTGCCGCCGAGCGGCTGCTGCGTGACGAGCGAGTACGGCCCTGTGGAGCGTGCGTGAATCTTGTCATCGACAAGGTGATGCAGCTTCAGCATATAGACGCAGCCGACCGTGACGCGGTTCTCGAACGGCTCGCCCGTGCGTCCGTCATAGAGCACCGTCTTGCCGTCATCGGGCAGCCCCGCCGCACGAATCGTACCGAACACGTCATCATCGCTCGCGCCGTCAAAGACGGGGGTCGCAATGTGAATGCCCGCCACATCGGGGATGGGCATCCCATTTGCATCAAAATTGTAGCCCGCCGCGCGCAGGTCTCCCTCCACCGTCGGGTCGTCCGCCTTGATGCGCTGGCCGAGCACGCGGCACGCCATGCCGAGATGGGTCTCCAAGACCTGCCCGATGTTCATACGGGACGGCACGCCGAGCGGGTTCAGCACGATGTCGACGGGTGTGCCGTCGGGCAGGAAGGGCATATCCTCCTGGCGCATGATGCGCGAGACGACACCCTTGTTGCCGTGACGGCCGGACATCTTGTCGCCGACCGAGATCTTGCGCTTCTGCGCGATGTAGACGCGCACGAGGCGGTTGACCCCCGGCGGCAGTTCGTCATTGTTCTCGCGGGTAAAGATCTTCACATCGATGATCTTGCCCGCCTCGCCGTGCGGCACGCGCAGCGATGTATCGCGCACCTCGCGCGCCTTCTCGCCGAAGATCGCGCGCAGGAGGCGCTCCTCCGCCGTCAGCTCCGTTTCGCCCTTCGGCGTGACCTTGCCGACGAGGATGTCGCCGGGACGCACATCTGCGCCGATGGACACAATGCCGTCCTCGTCGAGATCCTTGAGCGCGTCCTCCGCAACGTTCGGGATGTCGCGCGTGATCTCCTCGGGGCCGAGCTTCGTATCGCGCGCATCGCACTCGTACTCCTCGATGTGGATCGAGGTATAGAGGTCGCGCTTCACGAGATTTTCGCTCAGCAGGATTGCGTCCTCGTAGTTGTAGCCTTCCCACGGCATATAGGCAACGATGATGTTGTAGCCGAGTGCGAGCTCGCCATTGTCCGTCGACGGGCCGTCGGCGATGGGCTGCCCCTCCGCCACGCGGTCGCCCACATAGACCAGCGGCTTCTGATTGATGCAGGTCGCCTGGTTCGAGCGGACAAATTTCTGCAATTTATAGTTGTCAAATGCGCCCTCGTCCGTGCGGACGGTGATCGCATTCGCCGTAACTTCCGTGACCTCGCCGCTGTGCTTCGCGAGCACCATGACGCCCGAGTCACACGCCGCCTTGTACTCCATGCCCGTGCCGACGAGCGGTGCCTGCGTCTTGAGCAGAGGAACAGCCTGACGCTGCATGTTCGCGCCCATGAGCGCACGGTTCGCATCGTCGTTCTCGAGGAACGGGATCATCGCCGTTGCAATCGAGAACACCTGTCGCGGCGACACGTCCATATAGTCGACGCGGTCGCGGTGGTGCAGACCCGTCTCCTCGTGGAAACGCGCCGTGACGCGCTCGTTGACGAAGAACTCGCTGTCATCGAGCGGCTCGTTCGCCTGTGCGATGATGAGCTCGTCCTCCTCGTCCGCCGTCAGATAGCGCACATCCTCCGTCACGCGACGGTTCTCCTTGTCCACGCGGCGGTACGGCGTCTCCATAAAGCCGAACTGGTTCACGCGCGCATAGTTCGCAAGCGAGCCGATGAGGCCGATGTTCGGACCTTCGGGGGACTCGACGGGACACATGCGCCCGTAGTGCGAGTTGTGCACGTCGCGCACCTCGAAGCCCGCGCGCTCACGCGAGAGACCACCGGGGCCGAGTGCCGAGAGACGGCGCTTGTGCGTCAGCTCCGAAAGAGGATTATGTTGATCCATAAACTGCGAGAGCTGCGAGGAGCCGAAGAACTCCTTCACCGCCGCAACCACCGGGCGGATGTTGATGAGCCCCTGCGGCGTGATGCTCTCCGTCTCCTGGATCGACATGCGCTCACGCACAACGCGCTCCATGCGCGAGAGGCCGATGCGGAACTGATTCTGCAGCAGCTCCCCGACCGCACGCACGCGGCGGTTGCCGAGATGGTCGATATCGTCCGTGTTGCCGAAGCCGTCCATGAGGCCGAGCAGATAGCTGATCGCCGCCATGACATCCTCGCGCGTGATCGTGCGGAACTGATAGTCACGTGTCGGCGCGCAGAGCATGCGGTAGATCTCGCCGTCCGCCTTCTGCACATCAAAGGCGACGATCTCGCCCTCGCCAAAGAGCGCCATCTCACGCTCGAGGCTGACGGCATCCACCATCTCCGATGTGATGCGCTCCCCCTTCGGGAAGATGATCTCGCCCGACTCCTTGTCAACGACAGGATTTGCAAGCACCTTGCCGAGCAGACGGCGGCGCCAGCCGAGCTTCTTTGTCAGTTTATAGCGTCCAACCGTCGCCAGATCGTAGCGGCGCGGGTCGAAGAACAGCGTCTCGAGCAGCGTCCGCGCATTGTCCTCGTTCGCGGGCTCGCCCGGACGCAGGCGGCGGTAGATCTCGATGACCGCCTTGCTGCGCGTCTTGACCTCGTCCGTATCGCGCTCAATCGTCGCGAGGATGCGCGAGTCGTCGCCGAAGAGCGCACGAATCTCCGCATCCGTCTCGTAGCCGAGCGCCCGGATGAGATAGGTCACGGGCATCTTGCGCGTGCGGTCAATGCGCACGGACACGATGTCATTTGCATCCGTCTCGAGCTCGATCCACGCGCCGCGGTTCGGGATCATCGTCGCGTTGAACAGCTCCTTGCCCGTCGTGTCGATCTCGACACCGTAGTAGGTGCCGGGCGAGCGGACGAGCTGGCTGACGATGACGCGCTCCGCACCGTTGATGATGAACGTGCCTGTATCCGTCATGAGCGGGAAATCGCCCATGAAGACCTCCTGCTCCTTGATCTCGCCCGTCTCACGGTTCACGAGGCGCACGTTCACGCGCAGGGGCGCAGCATAGGTGACATCGCGCTCCTTGCACTCGTCGAGATCGTACTTCGGCTCACCGAGCGCAAACGATTCAAAGGAAAGGATGAGATTCCCCGAGAAATCCTGAATAGGCGAGATATCGCGGAAGATCTCCGCGAGCCCCACCTCAAGAAACCACTGGTAGCTCGTGCGCTGGATGTCGAGGAGATGCGGCATCTCCATGACTTCCTTGATGCGCGCGTAGCTGTACCGGGTGCGACGGCCGACCGACACAGGATTGAACATGAACGCTGTCACCCTTTCGCTGGATTATCTTAATGAAGTTTTGTGCGCAACAATAATTAAAAAGACACAAAAAGAACAAGGCAACCGTCCGAATACCTTGCTCATTTATCCTTTCTAACACGAGCCGCGAAGGCTGACCCTCCCCGAAAAAGGCGCACAAATCCCCATTCTCATTCAATAGGTCATTGTATGATACTACATTCGAGTTTTCGTGTCAAGGGATATTTTTGCTCTTTGTCATACGTTACGGCGAATCGGAAACAACTCCGTGCGATGCTCCTATATCATAGAATCTTTCAAAAGCGCCTCATCGCCCGCAGCATTTCTTATATTTTTTCCCACTGCCGCAGGGGCAGGGATCGTTGCGTCCGACCTTCGCGCTCTTTTTCTGTGCGGCAAGCTCCGCCACAACTGCATCCAGCTCATCCAGAAACGCCTTGCGCACATTTTCATGCGGAAGATCCACCGTCATGAACTGCTCGCGCAGCTCCTCCACCGTCATGTCACCACGCGCAAGCGCCGCGCGCATACGAGGTCCGATCGACGCCGTCTGCAGCTGCTCGTAGCGATTCGGGCGCATTGCCAAGAGCTCGCGCGGCGTATATCCACGATTGGCAAAGAGACGTGCGTTGTTCACATAATTCATCCAGAGCTTCGTAAACTGCTCGATGTCGTTCTCACCTGTGAACCGAATCCCCATCTCATCCAACAGACTGATGAGCGCGTTCAAATCCACATCCACGCGCAGCAGATCAAAAATCTCATCCAGCACAACTTCGCGTTCGTATCTCATCCAGTCGACGGGCATATGCTCCTCGATGAAGTCGACAAGCGCCGCATATTCCGCCGTCTTTTCCACATAGAAAGGCTCCGCATACGCAAGCAGAGACGCCTTGTCAGGCGGAATATAGAGCGGCTTTCCCATCTGCTGCTCCATCGTTTTGAAATAGGGAGCATCCTCTGCACCAAACATCAGGAGGCTGATGATCTCGTGATCCATCACGTCCCCCTCAGCCACATCAGCAAAAAGTTCGTGGCGTCCCAAAATCCAGTAGCCCTCGCACTCATGCCGCGCAATCTCGGCAAATGCCAAGAATTCTTCATCCGTAACCGTTCGCGGGCTGAATCGGCGAATCACCGCCAGCGCGTCGCGCAGCGTGATAATGCCGTAGAGATTTGCCATCGCGTTAAAATACTTCCGCAGGAGACGGGATGTATTGTCCTTGAGTGGGATTTCACGGTACAGCGCATTCAGCTCCCGCCGGTCATACATCTCAGGAAACGGCACCGGCTCCTGCCCTTCGCCAATATTCTCTGTCATCATTCTCACATATACCATTAGGGATGCACTGATAAATTCAGCGATTCCCCAGAAACACCACAAAGCACCTCACCAGCTCGTGCGTCAGCCCCCTTTTTTTCTGCATTATGAAGCAGGAATCCCATCCTCCTCGGCGATTCTCCGAATTGCCTCCTCAGGCATCTCCGCCATCTGAGCAACCGCAGGAATCGTCATCCCTGCACGCAGGAGTTTCTTCGCCATCTGGGCAATTCCAAGTTCCCGTCCCTGTGCGATTCCCTCCTCCACACCTGCACGGCGCTGTTTCTGATATTCCATATAGAGCGTCATGAATTCCCGCCTCGTTTCATCCTGCCGCTTGACACGCGCAACCTCGCGTGCCATTTCCTGCGCGAACGTTCTCCGCGCCTCCTTGCCGTCAACATAGTGTAAAAAATCCGCCAGCTCTTCATCGACACTGCCGCGCAGACCCTTTGCATTCAGGAAGATCTTCGTCGTGCCGTCTCCAAGCTCCAAATCCCCCTGTTCCATACATCGGCTGCGGAATGTATAGATGCGTTCATCCAGACCAAAGAGGTCAAAGGTGCAAATGAAGATGATATACGTTTGCCGTAGGTCATCGTAGTATACCCCTTTGCCGAGCAGATCCATATCGATCATCGCCTGATAGTAGCGTGCTCGCTTCGGGAGTTCCCCATCACGTCCCTTTGTGGTCTGCATCTCTATGTTATAAACCGTGCCCGCCTCGTCTGCAACGTAGACATCGAGACGCACCGCCTTGCTGTCAAGGCGTACGTCAATCGTCTTTTCTGTGTCTGGATAGCGAATCTCTCGAATCTGAATTCTCAAAATGCGTTCTAAAAGCCATTTGCAGAGTTTCACATTCTGCATAACGCGCTGAAAGATGAAGTTGTCCTGAATGGACAGGCGCTCCCACTCCTCCAACGCACGCTTTTCCCATTCTTTCTCCACACCCGACCTCCGTTGTTAAGGCGCCGCTGATGTTATCAGTGTTTTCTTATATTATAAAGGTTTCCTGCCCCTCGGTCAACGAAAACGAAGCCCCCGTGAAGAATCTCCTGTTCTTCGCGGGGGCTTCGTCGTTTATAGCTCCTGTTTTGGCTCGTGCTCGCCTGTGCATAATATAGCACTGTGACGATCAGGTTTCAAGGAGAAAAATTCAAGCAATATCCCCGCCGACGCAGACCGTTCTCGTGCCGATCTGCCCGATGTGAACGGGCAGTCCGTAGAGTGCGGTCATGTCCGCCTCGTCGATGACCTCCGCCGCCGCGCCGTGCTTCCAGAGGGTCTTAAAATTTCCTTTCGTTAACAAAACCGCCCGATGACGAGTGTCATCGGGTGGCTCAGTATGAAAACAATTCGTTTAGAAGGTATTTCAGCAGACCGATCACCGCCGCCATAAAGCCCGACACAATGATGCCACAGAGGACGAGCACGATGCGCGAGCGGCTCTGCACGAGCTTCGGCAGCATGAGTGTCATCGTAACCGCCGCGATGCCGCCGAGAAATGCCGCGGCAGCCGTCCCGCCGAGCGTCAGATGTGCGAGAATCGCAAGGCACGCACCCACGCTCGCGCCCTGCGAGACACCAAGCAGATCGGGCGAGACGAGATCGTTGCGGAAGACCCCCTGATACGCCGTGCCCGACACCGCGAGCGCAACGCCGACGAGAATGTCGCCGAGCACGCGCGGCAGACGGATCACCATGACGACGTTGTACATCGACGCATCCCACGTGATCGGAAGTTCGATAAAATTCGATGCGAGAATTGCCACCACCTGATCGAACGGCACATAGAACCGTCCCACTGAAAGCGAGAGGACGAAAAACAGCACGGCGAGTACACTCCCCGCCGCCATCATACGTGCATACTGCCCCATAAAACTCCTTTCCCGCAAATTCCCAAACTTTCCCAACAAAAAATGCCCGCCGGAAAATCCGGTGAGCACTCGCCGCGCACAAAAAGAGCGCAGTCCTCCCCCTGCCGGTTTTCCTTTGCAATGCAGACAAATGTCTGCGGGCAGGGAAGGACGTTTCCATACCTTCCCCCGTGACCGCAATCCCAGAGCCGCAGTCAGGCTGACGCACCATAGCATATGCCACAGGTACGGCAGCTCGAAAAACATAAAGATAAGATAATATAGTTTTCATGAGTATAGCATGAGGCACAAAATAATACAATGAAAAAAATCACGACATTGCCCCTGCCAATCGTCCGTCTTGCAAAAACCGGCGTGCTCATGTAAAATATAATGGAATCGGTATCATTTGAATTTATAGTAGGAGGTATCTTATGTTTCTGACACGATGCACACGCACGATGCGCACCGTCCTCGCGGCAGCGATGTTCGGCGTACTCGCACTCACGAGCGGCTGTTTCAGCGGCGATGTGAACGTCGTCATCAACGAGGACGGCAGTGCCGATCTCAAGACGACCCTCATGAGCGTTCCCATGCTCGCGGAGGTGGTCGAGCAGAGCAAGACGAGCGCACTCGCGCGCAATCCCGAGGCGCAGATTGCTCCCGTCTCGAAGGAGGGCATGTCGGGCTACGAGATCACGGAGCACTACGCGACGATTGACAAGCTCGCGGAGAACGACTTCTTCAAAGCGAACGAGGGCAAGAACACGGGCATCACCGTGAACAAGAGCCTGTTCTACACGGACTACAACTTTGACCTGCTCTTTGAGGGCAGCCAGAACGGCGGCGGCGCAGGCGCATTCGCGAGCAACATCACGTTCACGTATCAGATGACCCTGCCGTCCGCACCCACGAGCTCAAATGCCGACCGCACGGAGAACGACGGCACGCTGCTCACGTGGAACCTCGGCAAGACGCTCGTGACGGGCGAGTCGTCGAAGATCGAGGTCGCGTTCCGCATCTGGAACAAGACGGCAATCATCGGCACCGTCGTCCTCGTCATCGTCCTCATCGGCGCGGGCGCATTCTTCTTCATGCGCCGCAGGAAAGAGGAGGAGCCGCAGCAGCTCGTCGAGGATGCCCCGATCGAGGTCAAAGCAGAAGAGAAACAGTAAGATAAACACCGGCATAGAAAAACGAGGAATCCCTGCAAACGCAAGGGTTCCTCGTTTTTCTATGTTTCTATACCGAAGCATTCGCTATTTCAGCCGCACTGCAAAATCAGACGGACGTTGTCGAAGTTCTGCGCGGCGAGATCCTCTTTGCGAATCCAGAAGTAGATGAACCCGCAGTCGCCGTACATCAGCTCCGTGTCGCCCTCCTCCACCGTTCCCATCTGAAACAGGAGGATCCAGTTCTCGACCGCCTTCTCCATGAGACCCGCACGCTCCTCCTCGGAGAGCGTCTGATACGCCGCCTCCTCGAAGCCCCTGTGGTACATCTCACATTCCGGCTCCATCGCGTCCTGAATCTCATCCGCATAGCCGAGCATCTTCATATGATGACCGTCATACGCAGCGACGGCTGCGCCGAACTCCGCGCGCAGCTCGTTGTAGGTATCCCAGTCCACCTTTTTCCCGGTGCGCCGGCTGTACTCGAACGGCGATATGAGGCTGACCGCGTCCGCAAAGGTCAGCGACTGCTCCCCCACGCTCCACTCTTCCGTCTCGGGCGGAATCGCCGTCGGGACAAGCAGCTCCTTGTCGGGGAAGTAATAGACGCGCGCATAGCCCTTGCTCCCCGGTCGAAAGCCCCACTCCATCGACATTGTTTCATAAAAGAAGCTGAGTACGCCCGATGTCGGCAGGAGACCCGTGCGGTCATACTGCGCAGCTTCGCCGAGATCAATCTGCGCGAGAAAGGCAAGCGGGCGGTTCTTCGTCACATCTTCAAAGTCCGTTCCCTTATAGTACGGCCAGACGAAATCTGCGGGCAGATCAGGCGTCCCGTAGAACTTGCTCGCCCCAACGGGCAGTTTGTCGGTCGCCGCATGATGGTGGATGGTGATTTCGCGGCGCTGATTGTGCGCAAAGAACGCCATCACCTCGCTCCGTAGGCACTCCTTTTCCTCCTCAACTGTACGGATGAGCTCTTCCAAGCCGATGGAGGGCGGCTCCTCAGCATACCATCCATGCTTGTTTTCAATCGCGTCCCTGCACCGCTCCAGCATGCCGCCGGGCTTGCCGAAAAAGACCCGCTCGATCTCCGCCGTGCTCGCGGCATCTTCCTCTGCGCGCTCCAAGAACGTCCGTGCAAGGCGCAGGATGGCGAGCTGCGGGCTGCGGTTGACCGCGTAAAAATACAGTGCGTAGCCCATGCGGTAATGCCAAAGCCCGTCACGCTCCGCAGGCGTGACCTCGCTCAGCGTTTTTGCCGCATCGAAGAAGCTGCGCTCCTCGATGTACGCCTGCGCGAGCAGCCCTGCGATTGCAGCCGTCCGCTCGGCGGCGGGCACGCTGCGCCCCAGTGCAATGATCTCATCGTTCAGCGCCGTGTCATGCTGTGCGGCATACGCCGCTGCGCGTTCCTGCATCTGCGTCGTCAATGCTTCGATATTCATGTCTGACTCCACCATTCGAATCCGTAAGAATCAAGCCGCCTTTTTCACGCGCGTATACTGCATCACAAGGATGACGGCAAAGAGGGCGCAGCCAATGAGGTCGGTTGTGCCGCCCGGCTTTATCATAAGGAGGCCGGCAATGATGAGGAGGATGCGCTCGTAAAGGCGGCAGTGATCGGCGAGGAAGCCGCAGAGCGCGGAACTGATGGCGACCATGCCCGCAAGGGCGGAAAGCGTCGCCAGCGTGAGTCCGAGAGGTGTTGCATCCACCATCAGGATCATCGGTGAGAGGACGAAGATGTACGGGATGATGAACGCCGCAATGGCGAGTTTGGACGCGTGCACGCCTGTCTTTAGTGCATTGCCCCCGCTGATGCCCGCCCCCGCATAGGCGGCGAGCGCGACGGGCGGGGTCACGTCCGCGATGATGCCGAAGTAGAAGACAAACATATG
Source organism: Selenomonas sp. oral taxon 126 (assembly GCF_001683335.1). GTDB lineage: Bacteria > Bacillota > Negativicutes > Selenomonadales > Selenomonadaceae > Centipeda. The sequence goes on along the minus strand of NZ_CP016201.1, from coordinate 1,158,503 downwards.
CGCCGCGAGGATGGGTACGCCCATCTGCACAAGTGCGGGCGCAGCGATGGTCGAGGTGATGACGTAGTTCGCCGTGGTCGGGACGCCCATGCCGAGCACGATTGCCGTAATCATGGTGAAGAACATCGCGGGGAGAAGCATGCCGCCCGCAAGGTCAATGAGCCCCGAGGCAAGCCGCAGTCCGACGCCCGTCTTCGTGACGACACCGATGATGATGCCCGCCGCCGCACAGGCGATGAGCACGCCGAGCACCGCCTTCGCGCCGCGCTCGAGTCCGTAGACAATCTCGATCGGCTTCATGTGCGTGGATTTCCGCAGCATGGCACACGCGATGGAGAGGACGATGGCAACGAGCGCCGCACGCATGGGCGTGTAACCCGAGACGAGAAGATAGACAATGACGACGAGCGGGATGGCGAGGTGTCCGCGCTCCTTCAAGAGGGTGAGCGGATTGGGCAGCTCGCTGCGCGGGATGCCCTTGAGCTTCTTGCGCTTTGCCTCGAAATGCACGCCGAGCCAGACGCCCGTGAAGTAGAGGAGCGCGGGGATTGCCGCCGCCTTGACGACCTCGATGTACGAGACGCCGACGAACTCTGCCATGAGAAACGCCGCTGCGCCCATGACCGGCGGCATGAGCTGTCCGCCCGTGGATGCCGCCGCCTCGACCGCGCCCGCGAAGTTCGCGTTGTAGCCGAGTTTCTTCATCATCGGGATCGTGAGCGAACCCGTGCCGACGACGTTCGCGACGGAGCTGCCCGAGACCGTGCCCATGAGGCCGCTCGAGAGCACTGCAACCTTCGCAGGGCCGCCGCTCGCCCAGCCCGCAACGGCGTTCGCGAGGTCGATGAAGAATTTGCCCAGCCCTGTGCTCTCAAGGTAGGCGCCGAAAAGGATGAAGAGGAAGATGAAGGTCGAGGACACGCCGAGCGGGATGCCGAAGATGCCCTCGGTCGTAAAGTAGAGGTGACTGATGAGCTGCTCAACCGAGAGCCCGCGATGCGCCAAGACACCCGGCATATAGGGGCCGAGGAAGGCGTACGCGAGGAAGAAGAGGACGACCGTCACCATCGGCAGCCCCACGACGCGCCGCGTCGCCTCGATGACGAGCAGGATGCCGATGCCGCCGACGATGACATCGGGGGGCGAGACCGTGCCCGCACGCGTCACAAGCTCGCGGTACTGGATGACGATATAGGCGGGCGCCGCCGCACCGAGGATGGCGAAGATCACATCGATGGGGTGAAAGAAGCTGTCCCGCGTCCACGCGCGCCGAAAGGGATAGAGGAGGTACGCGAGCGCGAGTCCGAATCCGAGGTGGACGGCGCGCTGCAGCTGCGCGTCGAGGACGCCGAAGGTCGCCGTGTAGAGCTGAAAGATGGAGAATGTGATAGCGATGGCGGCAACGATTTTCTTCGGCAGCCCCGCATAGTGGACGGTGTTCGACTCGCGGTCGTACTTCTTGAGCACGGCGTCCGCCTGTGCTTTGTTCTTTTCGGTCATAGGATCAGTTCACATCCTTTGGAAAATTTTTATATACTTCACAAAAATGCTACAAAAGAAACAGGAGGCTGTTGCACAAAGTCGTTCCGACTCGTGCAACAGCCTTTTGTGTGTCTTGTCCAGACGTTCAAAGCGCCCCTTCCACCATGCTGCGCATGGTCCCCCTCCCCCGTGTCGCCGGGGGAGGCTCTGCATTACGGCATATTAGCTTCCCCCGTCGAAACGGGGGAAGTGGCGAGCGTTGGAGGCGGTCAACGTCAGCCGCTCGTCTGCGTCCTTCGGACTTGACTTGCGGGACGTTTTCGCATACGACCTGTTACCCGTTCAGCATCGCCTTACAGGCTCGCTTCTCGGACAGGTCAGTAAGCCGATAGGGGCGCTCGAAGACGCAGCCTCGGAATTTCAAAACAAGTAGGCGTAGAGCGGCGCAACGACGAGGTCGATGCGCGTGCCGACGGGGTACATCTCGTAGACGGGGATGCGCTGCCCGCCCGCCTCGATCACGAGCTCCGTGCCGACGCCCGTACGGAGGCTCAGCTTGCTGTAGTCGCGATCCATATCGAGGACGAAGTAGTCCCCCTCCTGCCGAAATGTCCCCTCCTCGGGGAGGAAGGGCAACCCCACGCCGTGCGACTGATAACGCGTACCCGTGAGGTGAAAGTGTCCGTCCGCGTGCGCGGTCAGGAACTCCTCGACGGGGGTCTTCTGCACGGAGTGGATGAAATGAATCGTCAGCGGCACCTCATCGCGGATCTGGCGCACGAGCACGGTCTTCGTCCCGTCCGCCTGCATAAAGAGCGCGGGCGCGCTCAGGATGTCGAACGCGACGAGCGCAAACGCCGCAAGCAGCGCTATCGCATACGCTCTCATTTCTCGTTAAAGTACTTCTCCGCACCCGCATTCATCGGCAGAGACATACCGCTCTTCGCCGTGTCCTTCGTGATCTGCTTGCCGACTGCGTGCGCCGCCTGCAGGCGGTCGAGGTTCGAGAAGATCGCCTTCGTAATGCTGTAGCCGAGGTCTGCGTTCACCGTGGGGCCCGCAACGAGCATCGCCATGACGGAGACGCCGGGCACAGCCTCGTCAAAGCCTGCATACGTGCCGGCGGGGATGACGGTCTTCGTGTAGAACGGATACTTTGCAATCAGCTCATCCGCCACCTTCTCATCCACGGGGAGGAGGCGCACAGGGTTCTGCGAGGCAATGTCCTGCACGGATGCCGTCGGATAGCCCGCCGTCAGGATGGCAACATCCACATTGCCGTCCTTCAGTGCGCTCGCTCCCTCGGCAAACGAGAGAAACTGCTCGTCGATATCGTCATAGGTGACGCCGTATGCCGCGAGAATCTGGCGCGCATTCGCCTCCACGCCCGAGCCGGCCGCACCGACCGCGACGCGCTTGCCCTTGAGCTCCGCGAGGCTCGTGATGCCGGAGGACTGGAGCGTGACGAACTGGCAGGTCTCGGGATAGAGCGATGCAATGCCCATGAGCCCCTCGACCTTCTTATCCGCAAACATCTCCGTGCCGTTCACGGCGTAGTAGGTGATGTCGTTCTGCACCGTCGCAAGATCCACAGCGCCGTCGCGCAGCATATTGATGTTTGCAACGGATGCGCCCGTGCTCTGCGCACTCGCATTCATGCCGGGGATATCCTTGTTCAGCACCTCGGCAATCGCACCGCCGATGGGGTAGTACGTTCCTGCCGTGCCGCCCGTTCCGATGTTGAGGAACTTCTTCTCTCCCGATGAGGCGGAGTCGCCGCCGCAGCCGGTGAGAAGCGCAGCAGAGAATACAAGGACTGCGCCTGCCGCAAAAATTTTCTTTACGGTAGAGATATTCATGTTCTTTCCCTCCATTAAATCGTAGAATGAGTTCTCGAACTATCGTCGCATGCGGCGATAATAAACGCATTTTATCATAAAGCGCCCCCCGCACGCAAGCAAGGAGCGCTTTGTATGATGGTATACACGCGATGCAGAATCATCGCCGCTACTTTTCGTTGAAATACTTCTCTGCGCCTTCGTGCATCGGCAGGGACATGCCGTCCTTCACTGTCTCGCGCGTGATCTGCTTGCCGACGGGATGTGCCGCCCGCAGGCGGTCGAGATGCGTAAAGAGCGCCTTTGTGATCTTGTACCCCAACTCGGCGTTCACCGTGGGCCCCGCGGCGAGCATCGCCATGACGGAGACGCTTTCCACGTCCTCGTCAAATCCCGCATACGTCCCCGCAGGGATGACGGTCTTCGTGTAGAACGGGTACTGCGCAATCAACTCATCCGCAATCTCCTCCTCGACGGGCAGGAGGCGGATCGGATTCTGCGCGACGACGTCCTGCACGGATGCCGTTGGATAGCCCGCCGTAAGGATTGCTGCATCCACACTGCCATCCTTGAGCGCACGCGCCCCCTGGGCGAACGAGAGGAACTGTTCGTCGATGTCATCGTAGGTAACGCCGTACGCCGCGAGGATCTGCCGCGCATTCGCCTCGACGCCTGAGCCGACCACACCGACCGCAACGCGCTTCCCTTTGAGATCCGCGATGCTCGTGATGTCCGAGGATCGGAGCGTCACGAACTGGCACGTCTCGGGATAGAGCGCGGCGATGCCCTTGAGCCCCTCCACCTTTTCATCCTTGAACATCTCCGTGCCGTTCGCGGCGTAGTAGGCGATGTCGTTTTGTACCGTCGCGAGGTCGAGTGTGCCGTCGCCGAGCATTTTGAGGTTCACCACGGACGCACCCGTGTTCTGCGCGTTCGCCTCCGTGCCGTAGATCTCCTGGGTCAGGATCTCAGCCATCGCAGTACCGATGGGGTGGTATGTCCCTGCCGCGCCGCCCGTGCCAATGTTGATGG
>NZ_CP016201.1:1150244-1154126 GCF_001683335.1 Selenomonas sp. oral taxon 126 | reverse complement strand
TTGCCCTCCACGCTGGAGTCGCCGTTGCATCCTGTGAAGAGCACCACCATCGCCGCAAGGACTGCCCCTGCCGCAAAAACTTTCTTTACGGTAGAAATCTTCATGATCCTTTCCTCCTAACGACATTTTCTCAGTTCTCAAAATCATCTCACAAATTGTGATCTGTGCCTGTATTCTAACACAAAAAATCCATGCGTACAAGGCATGGATTTTATTATTTTTCGGTATACAGTTTATTTATGGAGAAAATTTAGTTCTTCACAATCTCCGCCGTCTCACCGTTCGCCTTCGCGCGTGCAATGCAGCCTTTGAGTCGTTCAATGTTCTTCACGTGCAAATCGATGGCAAAGCGGATGCGCTTCTTCTCCTCCTCCGTGAACTCCGGCTTCTCATAGGCGGCGCGGATGCGTGCGAGGCGCGCCTCCACGTCGCGCAGCTCGTCCTCCATCGGGCGCACATGCTCGAGTGCGCAGCCGTAGACTGCGCGCATGGCGTCCTCGACGTACTGTGCGTAGCCCGGCTCGCCCGAGGCTTTCTCGAGCCACTGCGCGACGTGGTGAATCACGTCGTAGGGCGACTCGCCGCCGTGGATCATGGAGACGATCTCCATCTTGACCTGCTGCTCTCTGCCGTGCGGCTGACGGATGCGATCTTGTTCCTCCGCCATCAGATGACCTGCTCGCCGCCGTAGCGCTCCCCGCCGATCTCGGGATAGACGCCGTACTCGACCGCCCACTCGCATTTGTACTTGAGCGCCTGTGCGTGGATCGTCGCAATGCGGTCGATATTCTCGCGCACAATCTTCGCGGGCACGCCTGCAACGAGGGAGTTCGGCGGAATGACGGCGTTCTCCTTGACCACCGCGCCCGCCGCGATGATCGAACCGCGCCCGATCTTTGCGCCTGTCAGCACGATCGCCCCCATGCCGATGAGGACGTGATCCTCGATCTCGCAGCCGTGGACGCATGCGCTGTGCCCGACGGTCACATAGTCCCCGATGATGCACGGATTGTCGTCCGCAACGTGCAGACAGGTGAGATCCTGTATGTTCGAGCTGGCGCCGACAGAGATGTAGTTGACATCGCCGCGCGCAACGACGCCCGGCCAGAGGCTCGCATACTGCCCGACGCGCACATCGCCCGAGAGGAAGACCTGCGGGGCGACGAACGCCTCCTCGTGAATCTGCGGGGTGATGCCGTGAAAACTGGGGAATCCGTCCCCTTTGAATGTAAACATAATGTGGCCTTTCTAAAATTACAAGTGTTTGTTCAGGACTGCGAACGCCACGCGAACGCTTAGTTACGCAAGCGGTCGGGTGCTTATCTGCCTAAATACCTGCGGACTTCTTAAACGCGCTACGCTTGAACGAAAGAAATCCGCAGGGGGCAGAACGCACCCTTTTCTCCGCTTGCTCCACTAGGGTTCGCTTTGGCGTTTCGCTCGCCCTGACAGACCTTGTCACATAACTGCATCCTACCTAATCTACCCCTTCGCCTCGAACGGCTCCCCGCCATTTGCCGCATGGTAATACCTGTGCGCGGCGGTAAAGACGGCAGCGGCGTTCGGCGCAATCGCGCGCACGGGCACGCCGTCCGACGCCTCATGCTTTTTACGGCGCACGCCGCGCATCTCCTCCTCGGCGGCATCCAGTGCCGTATTCGGGAGGTTCTTGAACTCCTCGGAGTTCGCATACTCCATCCACTCGCGCTGCAGCGCGCGCAGGAGGTAGACCTTCTCGTTGTCGAGCGGCGAGAGCTTCCCTGACTCCTGCGCCTGACGGAGCATGTCATCCATCTCTTTGGGCGAGAGCACGCGACGATTGCCATATTGATCGCGCGTCGCGGGACCGGGCTGAAAGCCCTCCTTCTTCTCGTCTGCCTCTCCCGCACGGCTGTCACCGGACGCCTCTCCCGTGCGCGCATTGATGCCGCTCTCCGCAGTACCTTGCGCGGCAAGGGCATCACGGCCGAGTGCGCCCTGCATCTCACCCGACCTGGGTGCGGCTCCCTCATCAGCCGCAATCGGCGCATCGAGCGCATCCCCCATGCCGCCGCCCGCCGTCATCGCGGAGGAGTCTCCGCCCTCGGCAGAGCCGCCGCCCATGCCATGAAAACTCGGTGTTTCCCCGCCGCCCGACTTCATCTCGGAGAGCACGGCGATATTCGCCTGCGCCACGGCGCGCTGGGCCTCGTCCTTCGTCTTGGCATTCCTGAGCGCACGCGCCAGTGCCTCGCGTCGCTCCTCGATCCGCGCCACCTTCTCGTAGAGGTCGGGATTATTATCCTTCAAATACTGCTTGTCCGTTGCGGAGAGCTTCTGTCCCTGCCGCAGCTTTTGGCGGATCTGCGCCTCGCGGTTCGCGTCCGCCTTTTGCGTCTTTTGCAGCGCCGATGATGTCAGCTTGTTCGGCTGCGCCGTTTTACCCATCGCCTCCGCGAGACTCTGTCCCGTTTTGATGCGATACTTCATCTCGCGCCGGAGATTCCGCAGCTGCGCATAATCAGCAACGCGCCCTATTCCCTCGAAAAGTGCCATAACATTACCTCCATGTAATGTAGTTTCATCTATATAGTATGAATCGACGGCAGCTGCCTCCTGCATAAGCCGTCATACAATATTCTAACGTATTTTGGGCAAAAAGAAAAGGCTGGTGAATCCACCAGCCTTGCTTCCCTGCCGTCATTTGGTCGTCCATGCACAATCTTTATTTATAAACAATTCCGTCGTGCAGACACTAATCACCCTGCCAAGTCCCGAGGTGCTCCCTCACCAAGGCCGACTAATCGTTCCAAACGTGCCGCATGCCGCCCCCGTCGTCCACAACCGAACGCTAGGCATACAGCGCAAACAGGAAAATTATGAATGTAAATTTATCACATTCCACCCCCTAATGCAATAGTTTAAAACTATTTTTGTGAAAAATTTTTTCTACATGAAAAAATGATTGACAAGCGCTCTCATCGGGTGCAAAATATGTGACATATAGGGTTTAACATCGCCCTCCTGTGTGGCAACGGGGGGTACAATGAGGGAAAAGGAATGAGGAGGAATCTCTATGGGACAGCGAATGCCCATCGGGCTGCAGCTCACGGGGCTGGTCGGCAGTGTCATTGCACTGATGATCGTCCTGCTTGCCGTCGTTCTCTATGAATTCAAGTCATCAAGTGCGGACTATCAGCATCTGCTCTCGGTCACGGTCAAGAACAGCATTACACTGCTCGAGGCGGAGGACGACTTCCATCAGGGACTGAGCGAGGTGCGCGGCTACATCATCACACGCGACGCGAACCGTGCGACGGATACGGAGAACGCGCTCAAGAAGGCAGACGAACTCATCGGTGTCTTTGCCGACAATGCGGTCAACGCCGACGCGAAGGCACGCGGCGAGGAACTGCGCAAGGCGGTACACGACTATACAGAGAAGACGAAGAACATCATCGCCCTCTACCAGCGCAACGACATCGAGGCGGCGACGGCAGCAGCCACGGAACTCCGCAAGAAGACGGACGAGATCGACGCGCTCTTTAGCAAGGCGGCAGAGATTCAGACCACCGTACAGGAGCAGCAGCTTGAGAAGCTGAATGACAACGTCGATCACATCTTTATCATCGTGCTCGTCATCAGCATTGTCGGCATCATCGGTATCGGTGTCGCCGCCACATGGTACGCACGCCGTCTCGCCAGTCGTCTCGTCAAACTGCGCGGCGAAGTCGGCAAGCTCGGAAAACTCGACCTCTCCTTCCAGGGCTCGCGTGCAACATGGAACGACGAGATCGGCGATATGGCAAACGAGCTGCTTGAGATGAAGGATGCGCTTCACCACATCGTCCGCTCGATCCAGACCGAGGCGGACAGCCTCTCCAATGCAAGCAGCGACCTCTC
>NZ_CP016201.1:1096467-1149876 GCF_001683335.1 Selenomonas sp. oral taxon 126 | reverse complement strand
TGCAAGCAGCGACCTCTCGAACTTCGTCCAGTCACAGATGCAGGTCTCCGAGAGCATCGCGCACACGATCACGGATGTTGCATCCGACGCCGTGCACAACAACAGCAGCATCAGCGAGATCTCGAATGCCATCGAGCAGGTCAGCGCGCGCACCGAGGAGATGAGCGCGAGCGGTGTTCATGCGAACCAGACCGCATGCGACGCGGTGGACGACGCGAACCGGGGTATGAAGTACATTCACGAGCTCGTCCAGCAGAATGATACCGTCAGCAACGCCATGACCGAGATTGCACATGTCTCTGAGAAGCTCGTCACGAGCTCCGATGCCATCAAGAACGTCGTCACCACCATCCGTGAAATCGCGGGTCAGACGAACCTCCTCGCCCTCAACGCCGCCATCGAGGCTGCGCGTGCAGGTGAGGCGGGACGCGGCTTTGCCGTCGTTGCCGAGGAGGTCAGAAAACTCGCCGAGCAGAGCTCTGCCGCCACGAACGAGATCGAGCAGACCATCACCCATATGATCGAGAGCATCCAGGTCGCCGCAGGCGCAATCGAGAGTGCCGAGGAGAAGGTTGCGGCGAGCAAAGAAGTCACCGTGGAGACGGAGAAGAGCTTTGACTCCATCCGGAAACGTCTCGAGGATGTCCGCACGAACATCGAGCAGATCAGTCAGGCAGTCGACCACACGGCGAACGATATGCAGGATGTCGTCGGCAACGCGCAGAACATCAGCGCCGTCGCAGAGAAGACGGGCGCGAATGCCGAGACCGTCGCCGCCGCCTCCGAGGAGCAGAGCGCGAGCCTACACGACGTGAGCGACAGCGCCGAGTCCCTCGCACAGACGGCAAGCAAGCTCAACGATATTACGTCGAAGTTTAAGCTGTAATAGTGGCTCTATAATAAATGTTGTGGAGATACAAATTGTATCTTCGCAGCATTTATTTTTTTGCCTGAAAAGAGGTGAGAATATGATAAAGCCCACGGAGTTTGTCAACTATGTTGATAGACTCCCTGATGATTGTGTGGAGAGCATGACGGATGGAGAGGTACATTTTCATCTGCCGCATCCGGGGCATATCACCTGCCCTTTTTGCAGCTCAACCCATATCGGCGTACATCAATACCGTCCACAGGTGTTGCGTGGAATCCCGGGGGCGACTAAGAGATACGTTTACAATCGGCGACGCTATCGTTGCCACGATTGCGGGAAGACGTTTGTAGAGGAGAGTCCTTTTCTTGCTTCTTTCCAACGTCGTATTGGAAACCGTCTGCGGCAGATTCGGGCACGAAAGAAACTGTCACAGCGAGAGGTCATAGAATCGATCGGCATTCCATTTCATCTGTATGTCAAATATGAGGATGATGTCGAGCCGGAGATTCCGTCAACATTGGTTGCTATGAAAATAGCTGAATGCCTCGGCACAGATGTGCTTGATATATGGGGAGATCAGCTAAAGTGAAAAATCATAGGATTTTTTGGTGTTGTTTCTCTGATATGCTAGAGGAACACAGAGCAGAATCCCGTTCAGCCCCAAAAGAAAAATGCTGCCAGCGGACACTGACAGCATTTTGATGAAAGTCTGCACGAAACAGATCATCGCTCATTTGAGTATAGCAGACTTTCGCAATAGGAACAATAGCGAAAGGACTGATTTTTATGAAAACCATATCCCTCATCAACAAAAAGGGCGGCGTAGGAAAGACGACGATTACGGTCAATCTTGCCTATGCTCTTGCGGAGAGCTGCGATCTGCGCGTCTTGGTTGTCGATAACGACGATCAAGGCAACGCGACGCAGTTTTTTGACGTGCATCCGGAGCGGACGATTGCAGATGTCTTGACCGGCGCACTGCCGATCCGTGCTGCAATCGCATCGACCAGGTATCCGACAATCGATCTTCTCCCGAGTGATGAGCGGTTGCTTGACGCCAATGTGACGGTTATCAAGGACGAGAACATCGTGCAGCAATCCATTCTTGGAAATGCGCTGCGCAGCATCGATGACGAATATGATATTTGTCTGATCGATAATCCCCCGACGATCAACGCGTCTGTTATCAACGCATTGACGGCCAGCGATGACGTAATCATCGTGACAACACCCGATCTGTACGGTATTCGCGGTGTCGAACAGATGATTACGTACATTGAAGCAATCAAAGCAGACTACAATCCTGCGCTGCATTTTCGTGGATGTCTTCTCAATAAGTTTTCCCCCACGCCGCACGGCTTTCGTGTTCTTGCAAAAATGCGCAAGGATATTCCGTTGTTTACAACACGCATCCGCTATACGAAGGATAAGCCGGAAGCATCGGCAGAGGAACACAGGAGTATCTATGAATATTCGCCGACATGTGGCTTTGCACTTGACCTTGTACGATTTCTGAAGGAACTCCTTGAGATGGAGGGGGAAGTCTGATGAAAAAGCAGAATCCGGGGCTTATTGCAAAGCTCCTCAATAAGAACTCACAGCCGATCGGGCAGGGTGTTCATAATGGACACCCTGTCGAAGAAATCATTCTGCGAGACGTGCATGATCTTGTACCGAATCCGAAAAATGCGTTCTACAGTACAGATAACATCGAGGAACTTGCTGCAATGATCGATCTTACGCAGCGGATCGAGCCGCTGATTGTGAAGCCGCATCCGGATGAAGAAGGAAAGTTCATGATTCTCAGCGGGCATCGACGTCGCCTTGCACAGCTCTATCGCCTTGAGCATGGCACGACGAATGATCCGCGTGTGCCGACGATCGTTCGGGAAGTTGTGAACCCGCTGGAAGGTGTCATTACGTTACACGAGATGGAAATACTGAACATTGTGTTTCCAAACAAGGGATCACGGCGCAATCTTTCCCCCACGGAAGAAGCGGCAGAGATTTTATACATCAAGCCGATCATTCGGAAAATTTACGACCAACAGAAAGCGTCAGGGGAGGTCACAGGGAAATTCCGGACATTTTTTGCAAGTGTCTTGGGCATATCCGAAACGACGCTGCAGCGCAAAGAATCTATTGGTAAGTTATCCGATGCGGCAAAAGAGGCCGTCGAGGATGGACGTATGACAGCGACCGCCGCTGCCGAATTGTCAAGCCTGTCTGCAGATGCACAGGATGACGCTCTTGCCGTAATCGATGAGGAAGGGATGCGCCCGACCGTTCAGGCGATTAAGGATCAGAAACGACCGCAGGAGCAGCCTGTTGAAACAATTCTTGAAGAAGTGGAAGGACAGGAGCGGTTGCCGATCGCAGAGAAACAGGACAAGGATTCCGTCGAGGATTCCACCGAAACCGTCCCGCCTCCGCTTAATTCTACGATTTCGAGTAGCGACCACATGACGAATGAGGAAGCGTCTGAAATCCTTGTAAAACTGAAAATTGAACTTGGGAAAAAGGATCGCCACAGAGAAGTTATTGCACTCACAATGGCACAAAACGCCCTGTGCTCACTGGATGATTGGATGATTTGAGGGATTATACTTGCATTCCAGATTAAAGGAGGAACACTAATGAAAACAGAGGACATTTTACTGATTATTGCAGTTACCGGGTTATCTATGGGCGTTTATCGAGCAGATGATGAGAAAGAAGCCCTAATCTACGCTGCGGGAATCATTACCATATTTCTGGGGCTGTTGATTCAAATTTATCACAAAAGCATGGAGGTAGGCGATTATCGTCTATTGGCACAGGTGATAATTATTACTTTTTGGGCTATTGTCATACCATTTATAAGCCCTTATGTATTCACGTTCATACATTCTTTACACTGAAACACTTATAGGGAAGGTGAGTGAGCTATGAATCTTGAAGGGAAAATCGTCTTTATCGCCGGTGCAATCACCGGCGTTACGGACTATAAAGAGCAATTCACGAGCGCAGAGAAGAATTTGCAGGAGCAAGGTGCTACAGTTATCAATCCGGCTGTGCTTCCCTCCGGGCTGAAATGGGCGGATTATCTTCGTATTACAAAAGAAATGCTGCAATGTGCAGACGTTGTTTATGTGCTGCCTTGCTGGGCGAACAGCAAAGGCGTACTAGAGGAACTGGAAGTCGCTCGAAAACTGGATAAGGAAATCATCTACGCCCCGACGGATGAGGTCGACTATGCTCCGCTTCCATGGGAGCCATATGTCATGTCCCCGTTCCGCGCAATTCAAGCGCTCGGCGATATGAAAGAGCAATTTGAAGCGTGGGATGATGTGGCTGCGCTGGATATGGCGTGCAGGGCGATACAGTATTGCTGGAAAAATCAACCGAAGCAACGGATTTAGGAGGTCAGCGATGGAACAATCACAAGCCCCCGAAGAACATATTCGTCAATATCCCAAAAGCATACTTGATCGCGGCTATGGGATGGTCGGAAAATACGTCATGCAGGATCGAGAGCTGCATGTGATCGCAAAGGCGATTTACTCCTATGTGTGCACGTTTGGGAACGGTGCATTTCCCGGCAGGGATAAAATCTGCTACGACTTGCAGATCAACAAGAACACCTATGCGAAATATATGAAGCAGCTCGTGGACTATGGATATATTACGGTGATCCAATCACGCAGCGGCAATCAGAAATTTTCCCGGAACACATACGAGATCAATCTGGATCCGCAGCGTGTTTTGGAATTGCGTGCAGAAAAAGTTGAGCAGCCGGAAGAAAGTGCTCCGGACAGATCGATTGAAGAAACCATGTCCCACGAGATAGGACACGGCGAGAAAACAGCAGAATCCTCGCATCCTACCTCATGGGACACCGTGAAAGCAGACACTAATAATACCAGTGTTAATACTACCAATGGTGTTGTTGTTCTTAATCATTATGATAATAAAACAACAACATCAACAACAACAAGCAACTCAAGCAAAGTTGAAGAAGGTGGTGCTTCTATTCATCCTAGGGAAGAAGAACCTTCAGAGAGAGAAACGACACGTCAAAGGGTCCTGGATGTGATCAGAGAAGAAATGGGGGCCGCTCCGGAAGAATCCATAGTGTCCTTTCCAGGAAGACAAAATTCTTCTGCGAGGCTTTTCGATGGCGAGTGCAGTGTGGCAGAGGGCGAAGTAATCACCGTTCTCGGCGAATTTGGCATTGCAGAGAATACCGCACGGGGGTTTCTCCGGGAATACGGCTACATGACCATTTGGGACAAGTGCCGTTACCTGCGGCGGCTCGTGGTCGAAGGCAAGGTGAAGAATCCGGGCGGGTGGCTGCGCCGTGCGCTTGAACAGGACTATGTGGACGGGAAAGGCGTTGCGGAAGAACTCGCCGCAAAAGAGAAGCGGCGACGACAAGAAGCGGTTGCCGCGCAAAAGGCGCGGATTGAGGCTATGGTCGCAGCAGAGGAAGGGCTGGACGAACCCGTTACCATTCCAGGATGCGAGGGCTTACACGGGACAGACCTTGTTCAAGCGTGGAAGCAGCGTGTCAAAGGGACTGGGACGTAGAGAGGAGGGATGCTGATGCGTTTGGAGCTGATCGAAGACGGTAGAAGTGTATTTTCCGCTGAGAGCTGTGCGGCGCATGAGAACGGTTACGTCTGGTATAACAACGGTGCTGTGTTCTCCATGCGTGCCAATGCAGATGCTGTGCGGGCAGAACTGGTTACGACAGGAGGAATGGAGATGTTAAAGGACAAGGACGCACAGGCGCAGGACGTTATCGAGAAATACGGTATTGTGCCCGAGGAAGATGTTTTGCTTCCGGAAGAGGAGAGCGAACTGCAAGCTAAGGATGACGAGGAGGCGACGGAAAAATGAGCATGGATAAGATCATGGAGGATCGCAAGGAGGTCGTCGAAAAGATTGCTGCCGACATCGAGGCCGGAAAGCCGCTGTTTTGGGAATCCGGTCTTACCGTGAGTGGACGCCCATGTAACATCATGCAGCGCAGCGGTCGTCCAAGCTACTATCGTGGTGGCAACAATCTTCGCCTTTCCTTCGTTGCGATGCAGCACGGATATACAGATCCCCGCTGGGGTACGTTCAAGCAGGTGCAGGAGATGGGCGGACGGATCAAGAAGGGCGAGAAAGGCACTCATATCGAGTATTATCAGTTTGAACGTGAGGTTTGGGAGAATAACCCCAAAACGGGGAAAAAAGAACCTGTGTATGAGGTCGATGCTGACGGTCGTATGGCCGTCAAAAAGGAACGACTGCCGCAGCCGATCATCAAGTCCTATGTGGTATTCAATGCAGAGCAAATGGAGGGGATTCCCCCTTTGCAGAAAGCTCCGAGAGAACCAGAGGTGTTGAATGAGAAGATGGAGCGCATGATCGTAAACAGCGAAGCGAAAATCCACTTCGATCAGGCGGGGCAAAACTTCTATCAGCCCATGACAGATGAGATTCATGTGACACCGAAAGAGGGCTTCAAGACTACAGACGCTTTTTATGCGACGGTAGCCCACGAGATCGCGCACAGCACAGGGCATGAATCCCGTCTGGATCGCTCTACTTTGACAGCGGGGGGCGCGTTCGGCAGCAAGTCTTACGCACGGGAAGAATTGCGTGCAGAACTTGCGTCGCTGTTCATTCATCAGGAATACGGGATAAATTTCAACGAGGATCACCGGAACAATCACGCGGCATACCTCAAATCATGGGCATCTGTGCTGCGTGACGATCCGAATGAACTCTTCCGTGCGGCGCGTGACGCAGAACGCGCTGCGGACTATATGAAAGAGCACATGATTGAAAAGGAGCGTGAGATCAGCAAGGATCGCGGTGCGTCGATCGTCGCGGAATGGAAAGAGCGACACTTTGCACCGAAGAAGACGCCTGAGAAAGAGCCTGAACCGGCAAAGACGCCGATTGAGAAGAAAGCGACCATTCCCCGCAAGCGCAAGGTTTCACTTACGCCTAAAAAAGAGCAGGGAAAAGCACGCAGCATGGGGCGATAATAAGTGCCCTCCCGTACACAACAAAAGGTGTCCGTTGTGGACACCTTTTGTTGTGTGTAGAAGATTATCAACGATCACGCTGCTGATCCTTGCTCGTATTCTTTTTTCGCATTACGGGACGCCGTTTTGGCTTCAGTAAAATGGACTGTTCACATTTTTGCTCTACTTCTTGAATAAATTTTTCGCAAATAGAAAATTCTTTTCCAATAAATTTTTCTCCGTCAGGCAGCAATGATCCCGAATATGTTGCGCTATACGGTTCAATATTGGGATTTAATTGATCCTTTTTGAATTTGCTTACGAACTGGTTGATTTTATCAGGATACCTTGCCATTGCCGTTATAAGATCCTCTCTCCGATTACTTTCATACAATACGGAAAGATCGAATATATCTCTGGGGTACGCACGATCCCCCCGAAAATAAATTTTTTTACATACGATTTCTACCGGATCGTCAACAGCTATTCTGTGACCAAATATTGTTTGTGTCTTTGCAGGAAAATCTGTAATTTGTGTAGATGATATGAAGTCAATTTTTCCCTCGTCAAAGGACAGCGTAATACAGTGTCCGTCCTCATTATAAGACAGTGCCCGTTCGCTGCGTTCATTAAAGCGCGGAGATAACGCTCCCATGTATTGAGGATCATTGATAAATATATCAATATCTTTACTCTTACGATGATTGAATACATAGGATAAGACCGTTCCTCCGCCTAATGAATAAGTGGAAGAGGGCAGCTTGGCTTCCTCAATAATAGATGCCGCATATTCGAGTAGTTGCGTGGATAAAACATAGTCTGGTCTGTCTTTAGAACTCACCATGATTCAACGCTCTCCTGAAATCATAGGTTTCTCCTTGTTCCGGAAGGAGTTGGAAAATATCAACAATCTGCTCTTTAGATATATCCTGTTCACGCATAAAGTCTTTAATCAGAGATATATAACATTCGTCAAAAAATCCCAATAAATACCCCAAATGTTTGGTTTTATCATAAGGGATTTCTTTTTTGAATATCCTTGCCAAAGTTTGATAGGTCATTATTTCACCATGCCTAATATTCATAAGGCCCTGACAAGCCCGAGATGCACGATTTACGTATGGCCTTGATAAAACCTGCAACATATGACCCCCTCCTTTTTATTTATTATACTACGTTATTTTGTGTAAGGCTACCTGCCCCAATTCTGGTACATTTTTTCTTCTTGTGCTATCGCCTTATCGCGTGTCTGATCCTCCTGCCAGTGTACCGTGATTTTCCCCTGTTGTTCATGCTCTCTAAGGAAGCGGTCTGTTAGAGCTGAAATCTTTCCACGGATCATTCTTACGCGACGGCTGATTGCCTGTCTGACGCGAGGCGAGCGTGCCCCTCTTTTCCCGTTTGTGGTGCGCTGTATATCACGTCGATTTTTTGTGCGGTAGAGGCGGACGTGTTCTACGTTTCCGTCCGTATCGCGTGCTTCGGCGGCAGAGATGATCCGCCCCTTCTCACGATCAAAGAGCAACTGATATTTCGGGACAGAGCCGCGCCGTATATCATCGTTCATGCGGACGGCTTCAATCGTAGTGATTTTGTTGCCGTCATCCGGCAGCTGTCCTAAGAAGGCATAGGTTTTTCCGTCAAACGTATTAGACCTCAAACTGCCGATCGGCGTCTCTCCGTCTATTTTTGAATATCGATTGAGTGTGCGCGGCATCTTGTCCGCGAACAGGATCATCGCACGATCCGCTTTTTCTAGACGGCTGCGAATCGCCGCATAGCGTTCCGCTTCTTTGCGTGCTGCCACATGTTTTTTATACGCTGCGGCGATGGCTGCATCTGTCGGCTGTGTACTCTGATTCTGCTGGACGATGGCATCGACCTTTTCCCGGAAAGCATCCGTCTTCATTTCCGTTTTGAGCGCGGCCAGTTTCTTTCCTAACGTCGTTCTTTCATCGCTCAAACGCTTTACTTCACGCAGCGCATCAAAAAGGGCAGGAGACTTTTCTTTTTTCTGTACGAGGGCATCTGCATGTGCGCGAGCCGTTTGTAGCTTCTTTGCCGTTGCGGCGTAGGCTTTCTTTGTTTTACCATATTCACCGCCAAATACACGATCAACAGCAGAGACGTATTGAATCTTTTTGTCAGTGGACTTCTTCATCCGTTTATACTGTGCAAGTTCACGCGCTGCAAGTTTCCGATATACAGATTCCTTTTTCGCGCAATACGAATAGACATCCTCCACTGTTACCGTGTATGGATCATCTTGGATTTCTGCAATCTCGTGGTCGTCCTGTGCGTTTTCGCGCTCGGCGCGAATACGCAGGCGTTCCTGCTGTATTTCGCGTGCGATTTTGCGCAGTGCAAAATCGTTGGCGAATACAGCGATATTCACCTCTTCTAGCGAGCGTTCGTCAGTGGCATCGGCGGGGACTTCTGAATCATCAGCCGTGCGGTATGCCTCCTCAATCGCGAACTGAATTTTTTTCATCATGGCAGGGTTCTTGTAAATGTTTCCAAGGTGCGGTGCCGGTGTCCGATCGAGCAGCACCGCTTCCTCTAGTTTCCCCTGCTCAATCAGATCATGACGCTGTGCATTCAGCGTTCGATGATCGATTCGACAGGACAGCCCTTTTTCTTTGAATTTATCGTTGACAAGCTGCGCCCACTTTTCACGCAGTTCAAGTGTCGCCTCCTTCCGTGCCCAATACGTCTCTGTGCGGTAGCCCTGTGTCGGTTCACCCGCTTCGTTCTCTGCGTAGTTTTTGAAAAACTTGTCTTCTGAGAGCGAGCGATCCGCCTCTAACACTTTTTCGCTGAACATCAAATGACAGTGAATGTTGCGATGCCGGCTGTCGAATGCTGCCGGTTTGTCATGAATCGCGTATGAATATACGTGGTTCTTTTTTATTCCCGTCTCCTCTATGAATCGCTCGATCAGGGCTTTGTTTTCCTCAAGGGTCAGCTCTTCCTGCAAGCCGAGGCGGAACTCCCGATATGCACGACCGTTCTTGCGTCGGTGGGTTTCGGCTTGCTCCCAAAAATCAGAGGCGTTTTCTGCCCACTCCGGCAGATTGCCGGAAGCGAGAAAAACAAGGTCTTCCCGTCTTGACCGGCTTTTCTCGAATTTTCCTTCACGGGCAATGTACTTAAAATGCAATTTTGTATTGAGTTTTGAGCCGTCGCGGCGTGTACCGTGCGGCGTATTCTCGAAATAGAAAATTGACATTTTGACTCCTTTGCCGCAGCAAGTGTTTTATCGCCGCTTGCGGCGATCTGCACATCCATGCGCGCATGGATGTGCCTCATCATGCTTCAAGGAGCATGATGAGATGCGGCGACGCCGCATTGCGCCGGAGGCGCACCGGTCCAGCCGGAGGCTGGCGCATGGAAATCTCAAAGAGATTTCTGTAAATGCGCATTCCTTTTTCTGTTATCGGCATAATATCATATTACTTTCTTTTAGGCAATATCTATCTAAAACTCACTTTCTATTTTCTTGCATTTAGCACTGTAAATAATAATTAAATACCGCACATAATATCTATAATTGACCGTTTATCTGTTTACATAAAATCTTATATATGATAAAATTTATGAAAAGGAGGTGATAGAACGCATGGAACAACAGGAAAGATTTTATCCAAAAGGCAAAGCGACAGATGTATTTGATCGCGGTGCCGCAAAACGCTTCCAGACGGATTTATACAATCTTGCATTGGATAAAGACGTTGCCAAAAAGAGGAATCTTCTCTATATGGCACTGCTTGCCCTATGTGTTGTTGCTATGGTTTTTGTCGTGACAACAGCGAACTTTAAGACCTATGTCGTTCGTGTGGATAACGCTACGGGACAGGTGGAAGCCGGAGGCGAGCTGAAAGCGACGAATTACAATCCGCAGGAAGCAGAGGTGCGTGCGTTTCTCGTACAGTTCATTCGAGATACAAGGACGGTACCGCTTGATCCGGTGCAGTATAAGACGAACTGGGCACACGCACAACATTTTTTGACGCAGGAAGCGGCGAACAAATTAAACGCCATATTGCAGACGGACAATCCTGCATCGAAGTTTGGCAGAGCGACAGTACAGCCGACGATCCGATCCATTCAGGCGCAGCCGGGATCACCGGCAACGTATCAGGTGCGCTGGGTAGAAGATGAATTTGCACTAAGCGGGAATGCCACAGGTGTGAAAACAAGCTATACAGCACTGCTTTCGGTTGTGCTTGATCCGCCAAAGAAAGAGGAAGAGCTGCTTATCAATCCGCTCGGACTCAAGATTAAGGATTTGACAATCACGAAAGAGATGGAAGAAAGGAAGTAAGGGGGTGACATTGTGAAACTGAGGCGTAAGGTGAAAAATGCCTTTTTGGTCGTGGGTGCAGCCTCTTTCGCTGCCATGCCCCTAACGGTATCTGCCTCAATACATACGACTGCTGAGGCATGGCATACAGAATCATGCTTAGAGTACATATATAACTACGATGGCGTGTATGAAGTTTTTGCACGAAAGGGATATGTCGTAGATATTACGCTCAAGGCGGGAGAAGAAATCAACGGCGTTATTGCGGGAGATACCGCACGCTGGATGATTGAGACGGCGGTAATCGGAAGCACGCCGCACGTATTCATCAAGCCCATTGTAGACGACGTGACAACGAACTTTGTCATCTACACACAGAATCGTGCGTATCATCTTTTGTTGTCGGAGCAAGAGAACTATACGCCGATTATTTGCTGGAACTATCCTGAAAACGTATATCCCCCGGTGGAGGTGACACCGGAGCAGGAAGTATTCAATGAAATATTCACGGAGCAGGTTGATGGTCGGAGTGTTTATAAGGCGCTGCATCGTGACTATGAGTTTAAGGGCAGTAAGCGTGCGGATGAAGGGCTGTTCCCTCTCGAAGTTTTCGATGACGGAACACGGACGTACATCAAATTGGGCAAGGGCAATAAGTATGATCTGCCTGTCCTGTATCGGGTAGAAGATAAGAACAAGGGCAAGCTGACCCTTGTGAATTATCGTGTCCGGCACGGGTATATCATTGCTGATCGCGTATTTGACCACGCGCGGCTCAAATATTCAGATCGCGAATACGTTGACATATTGCCCAAAAAAGATGATCCAGCAAAAGAGGATAAGGCGGTGAAACACAAGTGATGGGGTTTGATATTCAGAAGCTCAAGCAGAAGTTCTTTCATAGAGAATCTGATTTTCCAAATGAAGAGGATTTTGTAGAAGAACCTCCATATTCTGCCGGCGATATTTCGTATGATGATACAGACCCGGCGGAACGTGCCAAAACAGTGAAGAAAAAGCTCGTCATGGCAGGTGTAGGAGCTGTCGCTATTTTTGCCACTGCATCTGTAGCGAGCAACGTGTTGTTCAGCAGCAGCGGAGTAGAGGAAAAAACGCAGCAGCAAACGGGACCGACGGCAACTGTGACTGCCGGAACCCCTGCCGATGCCTTCCCTGCCAAATATTCAGAGATTGCGCAAGCACAACAAGGAAAACAGCAGACGAATGGACACAGCCATGAGCCTGGCAGTGATATGCGTAATCCACAGCCGGAAGGTACACCACAATCGCCTCCTGTGCGCGTGGAAACCGTACCCGCAGGGGCAACACCTTCTGCGCCGGTTATGCAGACAATCGACACCGATGCTGCAAGTCGTGCACAGGCAGCTGAACAAGCTGCGCAGCAGGAGGCAAAGGAGCGCGCCCTTATTGATGGCAGCGCACTTGCTTTCCAGATTGCAAAAGCAATCGCAGACGGTACACCGATCGCCGCTATACAACCGATTGGAAATGCAGCGGTCAACAACGGTAGTACCGTACAAAATGTCAGCTATTCTCCTCCATCTCTCCCTGTCCAAAATGGAGGCGGTGGCTATGTATTGAACGCGGGGTCTGTCATTCAGGCGACGCTGCTTACCGGTGTCACAAGCAATGTCCCGAACGGGGATGTTGTGGCGCAAGTGCGACAGGATATTTATGACAGCCTCACGGGCCAATATTTGCTGATTCCACAGGGTAGCCGTCTGATTGGGAAAACTGCGCTTGCAGGAGGCAAACGCATAGGTGTCGTTTTTCAGCGAATCATCCTGCCTAACGGAGCGTCACTTACCCTTCCGGATCAGCAAGCGATCGATGGCGTAGGTTATCCCGGATTGGTGGATAAATATGACGATCATCGCGGGTCGATTTATCGCGCAGGTTTCATCACGGCACTGCTTGGAGCGGGCATGCAGAGTCTGACGGGCAATACATCAGGTACGGATAACCGCAGTCCCGGCGAAGAAGCCGTATCGGGCGCAGTCGCCTCCATTCTTCGTACCGGGCAGCAGCTTATTGCCAAAGATGTAGATGCACAACCGACGATCGAGATTACGCCCGGCTATCAGTTCAGCGTATTCATCAATCAAGACCTTTCGATTGGCGCGTACGAGTACAGCAATGAATAACTTTGTGCGCGTCTATATCTTTCTGATGTCGTTGCTGATCGGCGCATGGATGGCAACGCAGAAGCTCGCAGAAATGCTTGCGTATAATCCTCGTCTCGGCACGCCGTTCTTCTTCCAAGGAAAACCGTACTATATGCCGTGGGATTATGTGAAGTGGTATTTTCAATTCAACGATGAGATACCGCTCGCATTCAAGGAAACCAATCTATATATCCTTGGTGCTGTCGTCCTTGCCCTTATCATCCTTATACTCACTCTGCCAAAGAAACAGGATGATTCACACGGTAGTGCCCGTTGGGGTACATACGAAGACCTTGCGAAGATGGAGCTGATCAGCGCGGGCGGCGTTGTTGTCGGACAGCGTGATAATGCGTTCATCCGCGCTGTGACAGGGCTTATGCGCAGGTTGGATACACTGCAAAAAGAAAAGGTCGCCTATGCAGAAATGGGGTTCGAGCGACGCCAGGACAAAAAGAAGGACGCTCTGATGAACCGGATCACGCATATTTCACAGCAACTTGCGGATGAAGATGTATCAACTGAAGATCAGAAGAAACTGATGCAGCAGCGTTCCGTATTGGAAGAAGAATTGCAGCGCATACAGAGCTATGATCCGAAGGATGATTTATTCACGGTTTATCCGTTCGTAGCCCTCTACAAGCGGATCGTGAAATTTCACGCTAAAATCGCACATTTCTACCTGCGCGACAATTCCAATAAACATCTTGCCGTCATTGCGCCCACACGCAGCGGAAAAGGCGTCGGACTCATTATTCCCACGCTCCTGGGCGGTTGGAAATCCTCGGTCATTGTCAATGACATCAAATCCGAAAACTGGGGCGTTACTGCGGGTTTTCGTAAGCGCATGGGGCATACTGTCATCAAGTTTGAACCAACGGCGACGGATGGGAGTACAGCACGCTGGAATCCACTTGACGAGATTCCGATCGGCACGCCGGAAGAAGTGTCGGCTGCGCAGAATCTTGCCTACACGCTGGCAGACTATGAAGGAAAGGGGAAACTTGATCATTGGGGAAGCAATGCTGCCGTTGTCATAACGACCGTCATCCTGCATCTCAAATATGCGCACTTTTCTGATCCTGAGCATTATCCGCACCCGCCGACACTCTATGATGTTGCGTCCTTCATGAAGTCCAATACCGTAGGGATGGTCGATGATGAAGGGAATCCTGTCTATGAATGGGTTGATGCGGACGGCAATGCCTATGACAATCCCACCGAAGGTGCTGAGAAAATGCAGAAACTCGAGATCAAGGGATTCGTGGAATCCCTTGAGGACATGATGAATTTCGAGCATGTCCCTGACGATGGCATTGAGATACGTGAGTGGGATCGCGAGCAAGGCGGTTACGTCAGTCGCAGATATACGCCGGAGGATATGCGAAACATGTACCCGCTGGCATCCACGCTGGACGATTCCCCCAATATGCACCCGATCATCTGTCAAAACTTCCGCGAGATTGCCGCAAAGCCGGACAATGAATGCGGCAGCATCGTTTCCACCGCGAATACCGCCCTCAAGGAGTACCTTGATCCGACGCTTGCACGCAATACTTCCGTCAGCGACTTTTGTGTCGATGACCTGATGAATTACAAACGACCTGTGTCGCTTTATCTGGTCACACCGCCGTCCGACCTCTTGCGTCTTGCGCCGATCTTCCGGCTCTTCTTTGAAATGATGGTCAAACACCATGCAAAGAAGATAGGCACGTATGAAGGCGGTAAAGCGAAGACAATTTACAAGCACAAATGCCTGTTCCTGATGGATGAATTTTCGTCTCTGGGAAATCTGAAGTCCTTTGCCTCTACCCTCTCCTACATTGCCGGATATGGCATGAAGGTGTTCCTCATCAATCAGGGCTTGCCGCAGATCAATGATATATACGGCAAGGACAATCAAATTTTGATGAACTGTCACTTGCAGATTTTTTACGCACCGAATGACAACGACACCGCAAAATATGCGGAATCACTTCTTGGCAATAAGACAATCACCGTTGAAAGTGTCTCGGACAGCGGTTTTCTCTCGAAGAAGAGTTATTCAAAGTCGCAGACAGGCCGGGCACTTATGACCGCCGATGAGATTAAGCGTCTTGGCGATCAGGAGATTATCGTTGCAAGCGGCAGCCCGCCGATTCTGACGGACAAGGTGAAGTATTACGAGAGCGGCTATTTCCTTTCGCGGCTCTATGATGCTCCTGCCGCAAGTGACATCATCCGTAACCATCCATATCCTGAGCGCGATATGCTGCTTGCCAAAGGACAGAAAAGCAGCGCAAAACCAAAATTCCCGGCGTTCCGCCCACAATGGATTGGAAATGGCGTCACCGATGCCGGTACGGTAGTAAGAAAGGAGTAAATATGGCGTCATTAAAGCAGATGGAAAAACGCTGGGAGAACCTGCGCAGAAAGCAGGAAGCGCTTCAACAGGAAATGAAAAAGACGAAGCGCAACATGGAGGTGCAGCGAACCAATGATATTGGTCGGATCATCCGAAAAACAGGCTTCCCTGTGCACAATATGGCAATCCTGATCGGTGCGCTTGTCCATGCCAAAGAACGCATTGATGCGGGCGATCATCAGACAATGGATCAGTACATCAGCTGCTATACGCGATTTCAAGCGGAGCATCCGGATGCGGGCTTAGACGATTTCATGGAAGAAGCTGCGGTGCAGCAGGAAGAAATACCGGAATCTCTCGGTTCTGAGGGTGGTGAGGAGACCAATGGGGAGTGAAAACCCGAACTTTGATGTTGTGCTTGGTGTGGATGCCGTAAAGCTCATGCAGCGCGATGACATTACAGAGCTTTATATCAATGACGATGGGAAAATATGGTACAACTCTCACATTGAGGGGAAGGTGAAAACAGAAATATATCTAACGCCCGGCAAAGCACAGGCAATCATTGAACTGGCTGCGGGACAGGCGGGAAAGGTCGTCAATGAAGATATTCCGTCCATATCGGTTGAGATTCAAGGATATGGTGCCCGTTTTCAGGGCGAGATTCCCCCGATCGTGCGGAATCCACAGTTCAACATCCGAAAAAAAGCCGTGAAAATCTTTACATTTCAAGAATATGTGGAGACAGGCTTTATGTCTGAGAAATATAAGCACTTTCTCGAAGACAGCATTCAGGCTCGTAAAAACATCCTGGTCGCCGGAGGAACGGGAACAGGAAAGACAACCTTCCTGAATGCGATTCTTGCCGCGATTGCTGCCATATCCCCGTACCATCGGCTGATCTCACTGGAAGACTTGCCGGAACTGCAATGTCCGGCAGAGGATTACAGCCCGATGTTTACGAAGCAGGATACCGGTGACAGCAAAATCCGCTATAACATGACCCGTCTTCTCGCAGACTGTATGCGACGTTCACCGGATCGTATCATCGTAGGAGAGGTGCGCGACGGTGCTGCCTATACCATGCTCAAAGCATGGAATACCGGTCATCCCGGGGGTGCTTGTACGGTTCATGCAGACGACGCCGAAAAGGGGCTTACCCGCATCAAATCACTTGCGCAAGAAGACAGCACTGCTGGTGATGTGAAGGAACTCATCGGCGAGGCAATCGATGTTGTTGTTGTAATCCAGCACGTTGAACTGCCGGACGGGCGTAAAAGCCGCATAGTCAGTGACATCATCGAAGTGGAATCCTATGACCCGGTGCGCCAGCAGTATAACATCCGTCATGTATAAAGGAGGCTCCTATGGAACTCTATGATATGGTCGATGGCTATTATCAAGACATCGCGGACGGGATTACACGGGCAGAACCGCATGAAAATGAACCGGACTATGGATTTGAAGAAGTTCGGCAAGCAGCCGATGCACTTCAAGCTGAAATGCGGGATTTTCGTTTAGAGGAAGAGCGTGATGAGGCTTCGCCGGAGACATGGGCAGAATACAAGTCGATGCACAACGCCATTCAAGACAGCCTATATCGGATTGGCAGCAGCCGCCGAACAAAGCAGTCGGAGCTTGTGATTCGAGGCGAATCTGCTCATGCAGCAGCGACGCTTCGGAATGCCGGCAGATTTTTTCGACGAGAGCGGGCACGGCTTGCCAAACAGGCAGACGTGCAGCAGACTCTTCCCGAAAAACAACGGCAAGAGCGGCAAAAATGGCAGCTGAGAAAAGCCGTTAAACGTAGAATTGCCCGCAAGGCAAAAATCAATCGAAGAGGCAATGATAAAGGTCGTTTTCGATAAGGTGCGTATGCGCTTTAAGAAAATATAGCGGAGGTGTCCATTATGGACACCTTGAAGGAGGCACCGAAATGGAAGATCATGCAGATTCCGGATGGGAAGAGGAATTGGATGAAAACTTAATCCGTGCATTGGATGAAGCCTACTGTCAAGACCTGCAATCCTGCATGAAGGATGTGGAACCGGCACCCAATGAACGGGATTGTGGTTTTGAAAAAGTACAGCAAGAGGCAACCGTTTTACAGGCAGAAATGAGTAAGTTCCGCGCAGAAGAGCGCATAAACGGTGTATCGCCGCAGACGTGGGAGGGCTATGACCCCAAACACGCAGCAATAAAGGAGAACCTTCAGGAAGTTGGCAAGGCTCGTCGCAGCAGGCAGCCAGAGGAGATTATACGCGAGGCATCTGCGCGCGCATCAGAATCCTTCCGAAATGCCAGTGACTTTTTTCGCAAGGAACGGGAACAGCTTGTTCAGAGGGAACAAAAGTATTAACAAGAGATTGCTGCATTGAAGAAACAGCTTCAAGAAATGCGCTCTATGCCTCCTGGACAAAACAACAGAGAGATGGAAGCGTGCTTCTTGAGCGGCATGAGATTCTTCCGTGCACTGGAACAGGAGCGTGCCGCAGCCAGAAAAGAATCCCCCGCGCGTGAGGCAAAACTCTTTGCACATACGCGCGAGGTAGTCAGCGGCGTATATCAGGACATCAAAGCCGCGCCCGGGCAAATTCGCGCCGCAATCAAGGAAAAAGCGGATCGGGCGGTGGATGCTGCGGTGCAGCGTGTTGCAGGTGTCTTCGACAAGGCAATTATCCATTTGGATCAGCGCAGACAGGAAGTGCTTGCATACTCTCCGATCGAAAAGAAGAGTCGGAAAGCCGTCAAGCGCAGGATTGCTTACAATCCAAAGAAGAAGGAAAAAATCAATGAAAAAGGTCGTTTTCGATAAGGCATATATGTGCCTTGAGAAAATATAGGGGATGTGTCCATTATGGACACCTGTTTCAGTTCAAGGGAGGAGCTATCAATGAAAAGCATTATGAAAAACATGGGCAAAAACATTGCGGAAAAAGCCTTCAGTGCGGGCGTGGGCTGGTATTTGATGAGCAGTAAGGCGTTTGCATCTGGTGTTTCCGCGCTGAAGCAAGGGGGCGCGGGCACTATTGACATTCAATGGCCGTGGATGAAATTTTTCAACTCGCTCGCGGATAACCTTACGGGGCCGCTGCCTATGGTGCTTGGCGTCATGGGGATTGTCGGTGCTGCTATCGCGCTCTTTTCAGGACACAGCGGCGGCGGGACGCAGAAATTCATCCTGCTCATCTTCGCTATCTCGATCTGCCTGTTTGCCGTAAACTTCGTCAATGCGATTTCGGAATCGGCGGGCGGTCTTACGATTATGGGGTTGTGAGATGGAAAAAAATCTGCCGGAAGGCTACGAGATTCCCATTCATCGATCTCTGGTTGCACCACTCTACTGGATGGGGATTCCACGCAATCTATTCATCGGTGAAATTGTATTCGCTGTTCTCGGTGGGTTGATCTTCAAGACGTTTACCGTCATTATAATCGCCGCTATTGCGCATTACATCTTTCGTTTTCTCGGACAGCAGGACGCACAATTCCATGAAGTTTTTTGGCATTCGCGCCAGCATAAGAACTTCTATTATCGGTAGAAGGAGGGGGAATTTTGTTCGGCTTTGGAAAGAGGAAAAAGGCGTTCTCGCAGGAAGTCGGAGCTTTTGCCGAAAAGCCCCGGCTGCAATACCTGCTGCCGGGGGCGTTTGTAGACTCTGAAACAGGTATTGTGCATGGAAAAGATCATTCCATGCTTGCCGTCTATGAGTTTCGGGGGCCGGATATGGAGAGTGCCACGGCTCTTGATCTCGTTCAGTACAACGCCGCCCTGAACAACGTCATCAAGACGCTTCCGACCGGCTATGTTCTGTATTTTGAAGCGCAGCGCAGACTCTCCACAGAGTATGATGCCTCGGAGGTTGATATTCCGATCA
Organism: Selenomonas sp. oral taxon 126; assembly: GCF_001683335.1. Lineage (GTDB taxonomy): Bacteria > Bacillota > Negativicutes > Selenomonadales > Selenomonadaceae > Centipeda. Next base: position 1,130,295 of record NZ_CP016201.1, on the reverse strand, counting down.
TCCAAAAGATGGAAAATGATCGCCGTGCATATTATGCGGAGCAGACGCATTTCGAGACGCGCTATTACTTTACCGTCTATCTTGAACCGCCGCAGCTGATTAAGTCCAGGCTTACGGATGCGTTCATCGCCGATGCGAAGAGCGAAGGGAAAAGCGCGGACATGCGTCTCTACGTCGAAGTCGTTGAGAAGTTTATTGCCAACGTCAATCTCATCGGCGATATGCTGAAATCGTGGTTTCCCGATCTGCGGCCGCTCTCGGCAGAAGAGGTTGTCACCTTTCTACATACGACCATATCAGACAAGAATCATCGTGTCCGCGTGAATCCGCAGTATTACATCACGGATTATATCTGTGATGCGGATGTTCTGGGCGGCCGGGAAATGAAGCTGGGCGACAATCACATGAGAGTTGTCACGATCCTTGATTTCCCGCCGATGTCCGAACCAGGTGTATTTGATGTGTTTGACGGCATGGATCTGGAATATCGCTGGGTATCACGCTTCATCTGCCTGTCCAAAATGGACGCACAAAAAGAACTGAAGGACTATCGGCAACGGTGGAATCAGCAAATCAAGTCATTCTGGACGCAGGTGCGTGAAGCACTTACAAAAGAACATCTGGAAGACGATCTTGACGAGACGGCAGCATTCAACCGCGATGATGCGGGCGTTGCCTTGCAGGAGCTTGGGCAGGATTATGTAAGCTACGGATATTACACAATGACGATGGTCGTCTTTGACAAGGACGCACAACGGTGCAATGAGAAGGCGAACCGTATTCTTGAGGCGATCAACTCCCTCGGATATACGGGCTACATCGAAACAGACAACAGCATGGAAGCATGGTGGGGGTCGATTCCTGGATGCTATCGGGCGAATATTCGCCGTCCGATTATCAGCAGCCTAAATTTTTGTCACCTCGCCCCGGTCACGGCGACGTGGCCGGGTGACAAACGGAACGACTATCTCAAGGGGCCGGTATTACTCTACACTGATACATCAGGCTATACGCCGTTTCGGCTTTCCCTGCATGTCGGGGAAGTTGGTCATACAATGGTTGTGGGGCCGTCTGGATCGGGAAAATCCGTCTTCCTCAATACTATTGAAGCGCATTTTCTCAAATATCCGAACAGCAACGTCTTCATCTTTGACAAGGCGGCATCCAGCCGCGCACTTACCCTTGCTGTCGGAGGAAATTTTTACAACATTGCCAGTGAAGACGAGGGAGAGCTGTCTTTTCAGCCGCTCGCAGATATTCACTATGACCATGAAGCGAAATGGGCAAAAGAGTGGATCATTGCCTATCTTGAACAGCGCAATGTCAAGATCACGCCGGCAAAGGATAATTTTGTCTGGAAGGCATTGCTGTCCCTACAAGAGTTTCCGGTCGAACGGCGCACCTTGTCCAGTTTCTGCGAACTTGTGCAGGATCAGGAGATTCGGCAAACCTTGGAAGCTCTCACGATGAAGGGAAGTCACGGAAAACTCTTTGACAACAGCAAAGATGTATCCGGGACGGGGTTTTGGCAGGTATACGAAATGGAAACGCTTATGGCGACGCCCTCCATCGTCCCCGCAACGCTGGAATACCTGTTTCATCGGATCGAATCTAAGATTCGCAGTGCAAAAGGGCCTTCCATTATCGTTCTGGATGAGTGCTGGCTTTTCTTTGATAACCCAATCTTCAAAGAAAAACTGCGCGAATACTTTAAGGATATGCGTAAGAAGAATACGAGCATTATCTTCGCAACGCAGAATCTGTCCGACCTTGCGAATAAGCCGGAACTCCTGCATACCGTTATGGAGAATTGCCCGAACCGCGTGTATCTGCCGAACAAACAGGCAAGCACGAAACAGAGCAAGGAACTCTATACGATGTTTAACTGCAACGACCGTCAGGTGGAAATCATCGCCAATATGACGCCGAAGCAGGATTACTACTATTCGAGCGAAAAGGGCAATCGGATTTTTCGGCTTGCCCTACGTCCGATTGAAATTCCGTTCGTCACGGCTACATCGAAGAATGACCAGCAAGCAATCGATCAGATTCTTGCAGCCATGCGCAAGGATTCTTTTATCGAAGATTGGTTGACTTACAAAAACGCCGAAGATGAGTTGATCGATTACAAGGAGAATTATGCACGGTGCTCATAATGAACACCAAGACAAGGGTGTCCATTATGGACACCTTTGACATAGGAAGGAGCGAACATCATGAAAAAGATAGCAACAGCCCTCTTGATCGCGGTCAGTATCGCTGCCGCCCCTTTGCGTGCATCCGCAGCAATCCCGGTCGTTGACGTGGAAAATATTGCGCAGCAGCTCAAAACGTATCTTGAAACCGTAAAGCTCGTCACCAACACGGCAGAGCAGATTCAGATGCAGCTTTTGGAACTGAAAAGTCTGCCGGAACGTTTGATTACGAAATATAAGAACGAGCTGCTTGCCAGCGTGAACAAGGCAATCGATCACGCAAAGAAAACAGGTGTTTTGGTCGATGAAGCGGAGTGGAAACAACTCTGGAACGAGCGCTTCCCGGCTATCCTTTCCGGAGAACTCGCACAAACGGCAAAGTTGGAACGCAGCGTAGAATCTACGATGCAAGCCTTGCAGTCCTTGCAGAATCAGAAGGATGTTACCGCTTATCACAATCTTATGAAGGAACTCCAGGAATCACAGAAACGGCTGCAAGAGCTGCTCGAACTCAACAAATCGCCGGAAGGGGCAAAGCAAGCCGCACAGATCGCAAATGAAATCGCCGTTGAAAAGGCGCACATCGACACCATTAAAACATCCATTCAAGCAATCAGTGCGCAGAATCAGGTCATGGAGTCACAGCGTCAGATCGTCAAGGAACAAAACGAACAGGCAGTAGCACAAGCGATGGCAGATGCTACGGAGGCGACATTAAAGAAAATGCACAAAGAGGCTGCGGCAATTCAGGGAACACCGATCGGGCAGGATAATCCCTGGGCAAAAGTAAGACAGAACAGCTGGTGGTAAGATGGAATTTGGAAGTACAACATTCCTTGACTCTCTGCTGAAGTTTTTTCAAGATCACTGCATATTAGGCTATCAGGCACTTGCACCTCATGCGTTCGAGCTTATCACTGTACTTGCCGTCATTGATATATGTATCACATGGACGCTGTACAGTGGTGAGCTGCGCATGTCGAAAATCATAAGCAGGGTCATGAAGATTAGCTTCTTCATGTTTTTTATCTTGAATTTCGATCAGATCAACTATGCCATTTTACAGTCATTTCAGTTTGCAGGTATAACAGCATCCGGTGGGACAATGGAAACTGTGCCTTTAACACCGTCACAGATCATGGATAAGGGGTTTGAAGCTTGCGAGTCCACATTGACTTACATGATGGATCACAAACTCAGTGTTTTGGGGCCGGGGCTTGTAATGTATAGCACTTATATCTTTGTAACTTTGAGCGCGTTCTTTTTTATGGCGTTTCAGGTACTCATTACAAAGATTGAGTTTAACGTATTCGCCACACTGGCTGTGATTCTTATTCCATTCGGTGTACTGAAGCAAACGCAATTCCTTTTTCAACGCACGTTGTCTGCGGTCATCGCCTATGGCGTCAAACTGATGGTTATGACATTTATCCTAGGGCTTTTTATTGCACTCTTTGATAAGTCCGGCGGGATTCCCGGATGGACACCGGAAAGCGGAGCAAATTTTGGGGAAATGCTGCAATACGCACTTTCCTATGCGGCGATGGCTTTTCTCATGTGGCAGCTGCCCAATCTTGCTGCCGGCTTTATGAACGGGCAACCCTCTCTTGAGGGTCAACAAGCAATCAGCGGAGCAAAGCAGATCGGAACGACAGTCGCTGCATTGGCTGCTATGCCCTTCACAGGCGGCACTTCTGCGGCGGCTGCCGGCAAGGGCGCGATGGCCGCGAAGGCTGGATCGGCCATGAGTACAAGGACAGCCGCACGCGGAGCAAGTAAATCCGTTGCACGAAAATCCTTTTCCAACAGTAATGTCGGAAAAAACTTAATCAAAGGAACGGCAGTAGGCGGAAGTGGAGGCGGAAATTCCGGAAGCGGTAACAGCGGTAGAGGAAGTGGCGGTAATAGTAGTGGAGGAAACAGCGGCAGCAATAACAGCAGCGGAGGAAATAGCGGCAGCGGGTCACATCCATGAAACGCTTGTGTATTGCTATTATAGCCGTTCTGCTCCTACTCCCTTCGGCAGCAATGGCTATGCCGCCGTTTCCCGGCGGTGCTGTTACATCACCGTTTGGAGAGCGTGATGCGGGCGGTGCGGCAAGTAAGTTTCACAGAGGAATTGACATCGGCACAGAGTCCGGCACGCCGATCCATGCGCCGTTCAATGGATATGTTGAACATGGCGCAGGTGACGGCTTTATTTACTGGGTTGAGATTCGCACGCCAGAAGGGGGCAGCCTCCTTTTTGGCGACTGTGCAGAGGCAACAATGGGCTGCGCCGTGGGATATGTTGCTGAGGGAACTGTGATTGGTTATACGGGCGGGGACGCCTATGATGGGCCTCTTGGGTATTCCTCGGGACCGCACAGTCACGTCGAATACCGTTTGAATGGAACACATGGCTCTCAAATCGATCCTGTCCCCTACCTCCAATCCCTTGGTGTCGATCTGTCCGGCAATGTTGTCGGCGCTGGTGGTGGCGCGGCGATGGATAATGCTGTGATTCCGTGGGGCATCGAATCCATGCAGAAGATTGGCGAATCAATCAACGGCTTCATGGAATATCTTGTTGAGATGATCGGCAAGTCATATAACCTGCTCCAAGAGGCAGGGCTTGCCCTCCTGTTTGTTCTCTGTGTGATTGATCTCGCTTTGCCGATCCTGACGGCAGGACTCGAGTTTTCGCTTCCGCAGCTGGCAGGAAAATTTGTCAAGTACGGTCTTCTCTATGTGATACTGCTCAATTGGCAGATGATCGTCAACGATTTCTTCCTCGCATTCGTGTCCAGCGTCTCAGGGACGTTCGTTGGCGATCCGTCTGTTATCGAACAGAATGTATCACAGCCGCAGCTTCTTGTGCAAAAGTCGATTGCGATGATGAATCCGGCACTCAACAAGATTGCTTCGTTTGGCACGTTTGAATTTACGTACAATCTAAGCAACATCATTGTTATATGGATTTCATCGTATTTCGTCATCGGCACATTCTTTGTGCTCGCCTGTTATGTCATGGTTGTGTATGTCGAATTCTATTTGGCTGCGATGATTGCCGTGTTCACTCTTCCCTTTACCGCTTTTGGTTTCACAAAATTTGTCGCGGAAGGATCGCTGGGCGGCGTTGTATCCAATACCATCAAGCTGGCTCTGGTATCAATCATGGTCGGTCTCTGCGTGTTTTGCGTCAAAGATGCCACTGTCCCAAAGGATCTCTTCGACGCGGAGCTTCCGGGGCAGGTGCAGATGGGAGGCAACGGCGGCATAACCGGGCCGCCGGAATACATCGCTATGGCAACGGCAGCCGCACAGAAATACGGTGTCCCTGTGAATCTCTTCCTTGCACAGATTCAGCTGGAATCCAACTGGAATCCGAATGCCGTAAGTGAAGCGGGTGCACTAGGAATCGCACAATTTACGCCGGAAACAGCAGCAGGATGGGGGATTGACCCGCTCAATCCGGAGCAAGCCCTTGACGCCTCCGCACACTATATGAAAAATCTGTATGAGATGTTTGGAGACTGGAACTATGCCCTTGCTGGGTATAACGGCGGGCCATACAGTATCGAGCGCGGAGAGCCGCTGCCGGCATGGGCGAACAAGTATATCAATCTGGTCTATCAACGTATGTCCGGCTCGTATGTTGCAAAGGCATCCATCACAACGGAGCAAAGCGTCAAGCATTTGCTCATGTGTGTCGGTCTGATTGCCCTTGCCGTCCTTACGATGCGCATACCGAAGGTATTCATGCGGTCGCTGGGAGGACGTTATGAACTTTAGAGAGCAGCGCAAATCTAAAATCTTTGTTCTATCCGTGATTTTTCTCACCCTGATCGGGAGTGTTCTGTATTTCGTCTGCGGAAAGCTCCTATACTGCAACATGACCGATTCTGCTGTCAGAGGGCTTTATGCCGCTGCACCGAATCAAAACCTTGCGCGGGGGGATTATGTCATCGTACGTCTGCCGGAGGGAATCGAGAGTCTGCATGTTGATGCGGGCTTTCGACTCCTCAAACGCGTACGAGGCTTCCCCGGTGAATCCTATACCGTTGATGAGGAGTATTTACGAACGCATGACGACAGCTACAGAATCTATCATAAAGATGGATTGCCGCAGCTGGAAGCGGGGACGTACACCATTCCGGACGGGACGCTGTTACTCCTTAATGACACCGATGATTCCTTTGATTCGCGGTATCTTGGGGCAATCGAGTCATCGCAGATCGACAAGAAGGTATTCCTGTTGTTGTCGTATGAACCATTTTTGAAGCTCATAGGGAGGGGTAAGATATGAGGAAACATCTGATATGTGCAGCCGTCCTTGTCAGTGTGATTGGTGCTTCTCCCCCTGCGTATGCGTGGGGATGGGACGATATAATAAGACCGGGGTCAGACGTTATCGACCTAAAGCGTTTGGCAGACAGCGTTCGAGAGACAATACAGACGGTGGAAGCACTCCGGAATGAGGTCAAGAAGCTCCAAAACCAAATTCAGGCAATGCGTAAGATTGATCTTTATCCCCGTGAAATGGAAGCCGCGATCAAAAATGCACTGCAATTTCCGGACATGAAGACAATTTTTGATTTTCGGGATACCTACAAGCCGCTGGAAGACTTCTATCATGAAACAGTCGATGCGTACAAAAAGGGCATCGATCCAACCACTGTCATACACACCTACCATTCCGCTGAGAACCTTGTCCAGCAAAACATCATTACAAAGATTATCCAGAATCAGACAGAGCGGCAAAAATTATCAGCTGCCATTGCAACGAGTGAGGATGACAGTCTGCTGAGTGAACAGCAAAAGGCGAATCAACTTGAAGCCTTGGACGCACTCGGCAGCATTGATGAGGCACACATGATTGGCACTTCCTACACGGCGGCCGTCAAAGATCAGGAGACGCAGCTCATTAAACGCAACATAGAGCGCGAATATGCAAATGCGCTCACGGTTTACCCATACGATCCCTACCATCCGACGGAATTTGACAAGAGGAACAACGCAAGCAAGAGTAAGGCATTCGGATTCCTGAAATTCGGACAATAAAAAGCAGGGCGTTCGCCCTGCCGATGCTGTCCATTTTCACTTAGAGGCTGCTGCGGCTTTCATCTTTTGCTCGCGCTCCTGCGCTTCTTCCGCATAGCTTTGATGCTTGACTTTTGATTTCGCAACTTTTTGCTCTGCTTGCTTCACACGGGATGCCCATTCCCCTGCATGTTGCCGATAGTCCTCCTTGATGCGTGCAAAGTCGTTATTCATTTCCGTTTTTGCCGTGGCATATTTTTCCATTTCGGCAATCTTTGCATCCATCTTTGGTACAAGCTCATCGTGTTTCCTCAATGCTTCTTCGTTGATCGCAAGGGTCGATTCCGTCCACTTGCCGTTGACGAGTTTTCGATCTTCCCCTGTCGTCAGCTCTAGGCGGGATATTTCTTCACGCATCTGCTGATACTCATTTTTTGCCGTATTGTACTTCTCTTCCTCGTTGCATCCGGCAGCGAGCAGAGAAATCAGGACGAGCATAACAAGCAAAATTTTTGACTTCATGACCTCAACTCCTTAACAGCAGTTCCATTGCTTTCCGCACAGCAGTGAGTTTATCCGGCGGCAGCCCCTCAAGAATCTTGTTGATCTTTTGCAGCTCATGGCTTCCGGCAACATGATCCAGTATGGCACGCGGGGGTAGAGAATCGGATTCCCCATAAAGAATCCAGTTCAGATGAAACCCCATTTTTCCAAGGGTGCAGAGTATCTCATAGGACGGCGTAGAGGCGTCCTTTTCGATTGCCGACATGGCAGACTGACTGATGCCGAGTTCCTTTGCAAACTCGCTCTGAGATTGCTTGAAATACGTCCGCATAACTCGCACGCGGCGGCCGATCGTATCCGGGGGCATTGCTTGTGCAGACAACTTGCTTTCCTGTTCAAGCAGGTTATTCCAGGTATCAATATCCAGATTGAAGAAATGGCGCAGCCGTTCAATCGTTTCCGGACGTGGAATGTCCTTGCTTGACTCAAGCAGTGAGATTTGCCGCTGTGACAGGTTCACCGCATCGGCGAGCTGCTTCTGCGTCAAATTACGTTCTTTGCGTAATTTGCGCAGCGTACCGGCAAAGCCCTCGATCGCCATGTACCCACCTCCTCTTAGGGAGATATTACCATATATCGGGTAAAAAGTAAATAGAAAGGAAGTCCCTATGAAGACTCTCTATATCGCCGAAAAGCCGGATATTGGAAGAACTCTTGCAACGTATCTGTGGAAGGATGACTGCAAGAAAGAAACTGGATATATCCGAAATGGAGATACCGCTGTCACATGGGCAATCGGTCATATCCTCATGCAAGGAACACCGGAAATGTACGGCGAGGAGTATAAAGTCTGGGCGAATTATCCCATCATCCCGCAACAGTGGATTACAAAGCCGTCAGCAAACACATCGAAGCAATTTGAGGTTGTCGCAAAACTCCTAAAAGATGCGGATGTTGTAATCCATGCGGGTGATCCGGATCGGGAGGGACAGCTTCTGATTGATGAGATACTGGACTACTGCAATTTCAAAGGCGAAGTTCGGCGTCTGCTCCTGAGTGCAAAGGATGACGAGAGCCTAAAACGAGCCTTTTCAGATATACGGGACAACAGTGAATTTGAAGGCCTGTATCACGCAGGACTTGCACGAACCCGCGCAGATTGGCTCATTGGCATGAATTTATCCCGTGCATATACAGTCAATGCGCGAAAATACGGCTATACTACAGTATTCCGCATTGGCCGCGTTAAGATTCCGACGCTTGCGCTCGTTGTGCAGCGTGAAAAAGAGATTCAACAGTTCAAGTCCCGGAAATTCTATGAATTGACGGGAACGTTTGAAAAAGACGGCATATCATTTACAGCAAAATATACACCGTCTGCCACAATTTCAACGGATGAAGAAGGGCACGTGCTCGATAAGAAGCTGCTTCAGGCGATAAAATTGAAGATCGACCATACGGATGATGTTGTTGTTTCTGATGTTGAAAAAAAGACGGTGACGCAGCAGCCCCCGCTGCCGTTTTCCCTGGATACACTGCAAATTGAGGCGAACAAGGTCTATGGACTCTCGCCGAAAGATACCTTAGATACGGTGCAGAGCCTATACGAGAAAAAGATTGTGTCCTACCCGCGATCAGACTGCAATTACATTCCGGCATCACAGCAAGGAGACGCCGACAAGATCATCGCTATGCTGGCATCCGGCAATGCGCTTGCGTCAATGACTGACGCGGCAGACCCCGGTATTTCCGGAAAAGCCTTTGACGATGCGAAAATCACGGCACATCACGCAATTATTCCCACGGGCGAAAAGCCGACCAACCTTACAGAGAACGAGCAAAATATCTTCGACATGATTGCCAAGCGGTATCTTGTCCAATTTTACAAGCCCTACGTCTTTGAGAAAACCAGTTTTAAGTTCTCCGTTGGCGATGAGATATTCGTTGGCAGCGGGCGCGAAATACTTGAACTCGGCTTTCGCGCCGTTGAAAAGGAAGATCAGGACACCAAAGAACCCGTTTTGAGCGTCCCTACACTCTCTGTAGGCGACCCAATCGGAAAACAGGGAACAAGTATCGCAGAGAAGAAAACGACCCCGCCAAAACGCTTTACAGAGGGAACGCTCATTGCGGCGATGACAAATATCTGGCGTTTCGTTGCTGCGGACAATCCGAACCGCGAAAAGCTGAAAGAAACAAAGGGGATCGGTACACCGGCGACACGGGACACCATCATTGCAGAGCTGCTTGCGACCGAAAACAAGGGCAAGCCGATTGAGGCGTGTCTTACGAAAAAGAAAAAAGAGTTGATCCCCACTGATTTTGGGATCAAACTCATCGAAAACGTCGATCCGTCACTCACGTTGCCGGATGCGACCGCAGAAATGGAATATGCCCTGTCCGAAATTGCGAGCGGCAAGAAAACAATGTCTGCGTACATTGATGAAATCATCGATGTAGTCAACGACAACATCCGCTTTGCTGAGACACGCGAATTTCCCTTTGTGGAATCAGAGGATGCCGTGATCTGCCCGATCTGTGGCAAGGGTACACTGCTCAAGAAATTCTCGCCGAAGCTGCAAAAGCATTTCTATATATGCAGCGATGAGGCATGTGTGCTGCCGGAAGACGGGCGAAAAATGTTCTATGAGGATGACAAGGGCAAACCGGTCATTGAGCATTGTCCGTCATGCCGCACTGTCTTGCGTCGTCTCAATGGGAAAAACGGCCCGTTTTGGCTCTGCGCAAAGTGCAGCAAGACCTACAACGACAAACATGGACACCCTGAACTGAAAAAGTGATTGTCCTGTTGAAAGGGGAATGATACCGTGACAGAAATTGACGAATATGAGGCAATGCAGGAAGATGAACCTGCTGCGCAGCCAAGCGAATCTCCTGATGAGAAATCACAGACGGAAGAACTGTTGCCGATGCTGCACTATATGTCCAGTGTCCTGGATCAGCTGAAAGAGGCAGCGACCGCCTTGCAGGAAGAACGTGAGAAGCTGCAAACATACGGCTCTAGTCTGAAGGAGATCATCACCGTCCTTTCGGCCGAAGCCGATCACCTTCAGGAAGCGCAGACCGCGACACTCCAAAACGTCGATCGTGGTTGCCGCGATATGTTTGCACTGACGGCGAAGAATTTTGAGCGTATGTCTATGGAGGCACAGAAGTGGCAGAAGAGGCTGCTGCAAAAGCAAACGAACCGCTTTGAGATGATCGGTATGGTTGCCTATGTCATTCCAATCTTGGTGATCCTGGATATACTGGTGCATATCTATTTTCGATAAACTCGATTTCATAAAAAAAGGATGGACGACCGTAATTACGGCTGTCCATCCTTTTTTTCATGGCGACTTTCCGTTATACTGTAACCGACCAAAGTTAAACAGATAGGAGTTATCGCCATGTATGAAAATTTTAACATGTTTTTGTTAAAACTGCCAGAGTCCTGCAAGAAATTTATTGCGGATGACTGCATTGAGTTCCATCTCCCGCGCAAGCATCATCATTGCCCCATCTGCGGATCGCAGGCTACCTATGTTCATGATTACCGAAAGCAGAACTTATGTGGATTCTCGCCGGAAATAAAGTATATCTACAATCGCCGGCGCTATCGCTGCCAAGATTGTGGGAAGGCATTTTCCGAGGACAATTCATTCATTGATCGGTTTCAGCGTATGCCACGCAGCGAAATTGAACACATCATTCAAGAGCATGGTGATCCTGTTCCGTCATCATTCATTGCACACAGGCATGATATTTCTCCCACGACCGTTATACGTCACTTTGCACACGCCGAGAGTGCTGCAAAGGAAAAAGAAGCCGTAAATGAAGAAGCCTTGAGTGCCGTCATCTCGCTTGATGAGTTTCGCGGAAACGCCGGTGCAAAATTTCAAGTCGTGGTCAACGACTTGCAGCATCGCAAATGCTGCGACATCATCGATGATCGCAGCGTGGCGACACTCTATGACAGAATCCGGAGCTACCCGCTTGCGGATCGTGAAAACGTCGTGATGGTCAGCATAGACCTCTCCCCGCTCTTTCGCAAACTTATCGAAGATTGCCTTCCCAATGCCGAAATAGCGGCCGACAAGTTCCACGCCGTCCGTCTCGCCAATGACGCCCTTGACAGCATCCGAAAAGAAGTGCAGACACACCTTGATCCGTCACAGCGAAAGTGGTTTAAGAACTCCCGACGCACGCTGCTCAAGCGGAAACACAAACTTACCCCAACGGAACGTATCAAGCTGTCACAGATGTTTGCGCTTTCCGAAAAGTTAGCCCTTGCCCATGCGTTGAAAGAAGAATACTACAGGCTTTTTGACAGCACCGATCGGGCGACCTATAAGGAACGGCTACGAGAGTTTAAGGAGCACGTTCTTGCTTCCGGTATCGCTCCATTTATGTGCGTCCTGAAGACTTTGGAACAATGGAAAGAAGAAATTTGGAACGGTATTCGTACAGGCTACAACAACGGATTCACGGAAGGATGCAATAATACCATCAAGGTTCTAAAACGTGTCTGCTACGGATTCCGTAACTTTGAGAACTTCCGTCGTCGCATTCTCTATATTCTCAATAACGAAGCACGAAAAAGCCGTCGAACCAAGGTTTCCTAAAACTTTTCTATAATATTTCTCCACAACATTTGACAAAGAGCCGTAATAGTATAGGGCTTGAAACACTCTGCAAAATGTGTTATACTTTGAACACAAAGATATGAAGATGATGTTCCGTCATCTGCACCGCAAAAGCCCCCGCAGATTAGTCACCTGCGGGGGTTTTTCGTGTGCGTTCACGGGTAGTCAGTCCGCTCCAGCACAGCATAGAGAGATACTGCCGCTAACGGATACGGTCGTAGATACACGCAGCTATCAAGCTCGCCACGATACCCACCGCCAAAGATATGAAAATATCCGCCATAATCTGCACCTCCCTCCACCTATCGCTAGATTTTGAGGTGCGACAGCAAATAAATTATACCATAAGAACAAAATTCTTCCCACCCTCTTGACACCTTCTCCATCTTCATTTATACTCAACACATGAATAGTTGTTCATATGTTGTTTAGATGGGAGACGATCATCATGAAAAAGGCATTCAAAATCCGTGAACTCGACTGTGCACACTGCGCGCAGGAGATCGAGGACGCTGCATCGAAGGTTGCAGGCGTGAACAAGGTACGCGTCAACTTCCTCAGCGAACGCATGACGCTCGACGCCGACGACGCACGCTTCGACGAAATCGTCGCAGAGATCAAGAACATCGTCAAGACCATCGAGCCGGACGCCGTGCTCGAAGCGTAACAAAGAAAAAAAGGGGGCAGCAGTCATGACGAAGAAACAGAAGCGGATGCTCATGCGCATCGGCGGCGCGGCAGCGCTCTTCATCCCGGGCATGATCCTAGAGGACAGCACGGTCGGCATCGTGCTGCTCCTCGCCGCATACGCGCTCATCGGCTGGGACATCCTCTGGCGCGCGGCGACGGGCATCCGTCACGGGCGCGTCTTTGACGAGAACTTCCTCATGGCGGTCGCCACCATCGGTGCACTCGCCCTCAGTGACTACTCCGAGGGCGTCGCCGTCATGCTGCTCTACCAGATTGGCGAGTGGTTCCAAGGCTATGCCGTGCAGCGCTCCCGCCGCTCCATCTCGTCCCTCATGGACATCCGCCCCGATACGGCGCGCGTCGTGCGTGACGGTGCCGAGGAGGAGGTCTTCCCCGACGAGGTGGAGGTCGGCGAGACCATCATCGTCCGCCCGGGCGAGCGCGTCCCGCTCGACGGCATCATCACGAAGGGCGACGGTCTGCTCGACACCTCCGCGCTCACGGGTGAGTCCATGCCGCGCGAGACACATGCGGGCGATGAGATCATCAGCGGCTGCATCAACCAGACAGGCGTGCTCGAGGTGCGCGTCACAACCCCCTACGAGGAATCCACTGTCGAGCGTATCCTCTCACTCGTGGAGGAGGCGACGGACAAGAAGGCAACGACTGAGGCGTTCATCACGCGCTTTGCCCGCTGGTACACGCCCGCCGTCGTCATCGGCGCCCTGCTGCTCGCCATCATCCCGCCGCTCGTCACGGGCGATCCCTTCTCCATGTGGATCTACCGCGCGCTCACCTTCCTCGTCATCTCCTGCCCCTGCGCCCTCGTCATCTCCGTGCCCCTCTCCTTCTTCGCCGGCATTGGCGGCGCGAGCCGCGCGGGCATCCTCATCAAGGGCGGCAACTACCTCGAAGCACTCGCGAATGCAGACACCGTCATCTTTGACAAGACGGGCACGCTCACAAAGGGCAGCTTCCACGTCGCGAGCGTCATTCCCGCCGAGGGCTTTGCGGAGGAGGACGTGCTCTTCTACGCGGCAAACGCCGAACGCTACTCCACGCACCCCATCGGTCGATCGATTCTGCGCGCCTTCACGGGCGGCGGCAAGTCCACCGACGACACGGACGTACACGCGATGGAGGAAAATGCGGGACGCGGCATCTCCGCGCACATCAACGGGCATTTCATCCTGCTCGGCACGCATGACCTCCTCACGGCGAAAAAGACCGTCGGCATTCCGCCCATCCCGCACACGGGCGCGGTCTACCTCTCCGTCGACGGACGCTTTGCGGGCGTCGTCCACGTCGCGGACGAGATAAAGGAGGATGCCGCCATCGCTGTCCGAGCACTCAAGGAGCGCGGCATCAGCGAGACCGTCATGCTCACGGGCGACTCGCGCTGGATCGGCACGAGCGTCGGCAAGAGCCTCGGCATCGACACGATCCATGCCGAACTCCTCCCGCAGGATAAGGTCGCGCAGGTCGAGGCACGCCTCGCCGCGAAAAAGGAGGGCAAGACCCTCGCCTACGTCGGCGACGGCATCAATGACGCCCCCGTCCTCGCACGCGCCGATGTCGGCATCGCAATGGGCGCGCTCGGCTCGGATGCGGCAATCGAGGCGGCGGATGTCGTCCTCATGACCGACGAGCCACGAAAGATTGCAACCGCAATCGACATTGCACGCAAGACCATGAGCATCGCGTGGCAGAACATCGTGTTCGCCATTGGTATCAAGGTGGTCGTCCTCGTCCTCGGCGCCATCGGCTGGGCAGGGCTCTGGGCGGCAATCTTCGCCGACGTCGGCGTCACCGTCCTCGCCATCTTCAACGCCATGCGTGCGCTGAGCGTAAAGGAATGACTTGCGTCGCAGCCTCGTATCTGATATAATAAAGACACAAAAAAGAGAACCGTGACAAGACGGCTACCTCTTCACGGGAAACGATTTAACCGCTCCGGTTTCGAAGGCAGGGCGGTTATTTCTTTGTACGCAAACAGGGCTACTGCATGAAGTTTTTCAGCTTCATACAGCAGCCCTGTCTTTCTATCAGAAATATCGTTACGGGCGCCCCTTCCACCGCTTCGCGGTCCCCCTCCCCCGTTTCGACGGGGGAGGCTGGGGTTACGGCATATTAGCTTCCCCCGCCAAAGCGGGGGAAGTGGCGAGCTTGCGAGCCGATAGGGGCGCCCCCGAGAGACCCTTACGCTTCTCCACGCCGCCCGTGATACAGACACCACGGCTCCTCCGCCATGAAGTCGCCGCCGTGGTAGTACGCCGCGCGCGCACGGCAGCCGCCGCACGCCTTCTTGTAGTTGCACGAGCCGCAGCCGCCGCCGTAGTCGAGCGTACGCAGCTCCTTGAACACCTCGTTTTTCGCCCAGATCTCATCAAACGGCGTCTCGCGCACATCACCGAGCTCGCGGTTGAGGTACGCACACGGCTGCACCTTGCCACGCGGACTGATGATGCAGTACGTCAGCCCCGCGAGACAGCCGCGCGTAAAGCGCGTATCCACACCGAGCTGATCGGCAATCCGCAGGAACTGCGGCGCACAGGTCGGCTTCAGCTCGATGTCCACCGTCTCCTGCTTGCGCATAATGCGCGAGAGGACATCCTCATATGCCTCTGCACGTAGCGACTCCTCCTCGATCGTCTCCGCGCGTCCCGTCGGCACGAGGAAGAAGAAATGATGTGCCTTCGCTCCGATCTCCACTGCGAAGTCCGTCATCGCCTCGAGTTCGTGCGCGTTCCAGTCCATCACCGTCGTGTGAATCTGGAACGGCAGCCCGACCTCGCGGCAGTTCATCATGCCGCGTACCGCGCCGTCCCAGCCGCCCGGGAACGAGCGGAACGTATCGTGCTTATTCTTGTCGAGCGAGTCGAGCGAGATGCCCATCCCGCACGCGCCCGCTTCCTTGAGCGCCTTTGCCATCGGCAGGTCAATGAGCGTCCCATTCGTGCCGAACACGGGGATGAGCCCAAGCCCACGCGCATAGGAAACAAGTTCGAGGATATCGGGGCGCGTCAGCGGCTCCCCGCCCGAGAAAATCATGATGCGGAAACCCGCCTTTGCGATCTCGCGCAGCAGCTTCTTTGCCTCCTCGGTGGACAGCTCCTCATCTGCGCGGCAGCCCGCGTCGCGGTAGCAGTGGGCACAGTACATATTGCAGGCGTTCGTCGTGTTCCACGAGATGATCTTCACCCCGCCGCCCGCGACTCCCTTCGGATGCCCCTTCGGCATCCCCGCAGGGTGCCCTCCGGGATGCCCCATGCCGTGCGGATGTCCGCCGGGGTGACCACCCATATGCGCGTGGAGATGTCCTGCACCCGCAGGGTGTCCCGCCGCGTGCGGATGTGTCCCCATCGCGCCCTGTGCGGCATGCGCCGCCTCCATCGGGGCGCTCACAGTGCCGCCCTCGCGACGCCGATCTCCTCATCCGTCAGATAGCAGGACGGATCGGACTCCCAGAAATCCCCCGTCCGTGCCTCGGCACGCGTGCGGAAATTCCCGTTGCACCAGCTGAGATACCGGCATTTCGAGCAGCGCCCCTTGAGCAGCGGCTTGCGATCCTTCAGCCCCGCGAGAATCGGATGCGTCATATCCTGCCAGATATCGCCGAACTTGCGCTCGCGCACATTGCCGAACGTGTGATGCTGCGTGAACTGGTCGGGATGGACATAGCCCAGATGATCGACCTCGCCGAACGCGATCCCCGAGCGGTTGCCGCCGTTCGCGCCGATCAGCTTCTTGATCTGCTCCGCCCCCGCGTCGTTGCCCTCTGCGAGCGCCTTCAGATACATATAGACCCCGTCGCAGTGATTGTCCACCGTCAGGATCTCCTTTTTCAGCCCGCGCGCCTCAAAGTCCTTCGTCCGCGCGATAATCGTGTCCATCGCACGGCGCGACTCCTCCGCCGTCACATCCTCGTCCATCATCTGACCGCCGCGCCCCGAATACACGAGATGGTAGAAGCAGACGCGGTTGATCCCCTTCTCCTCGATGAAGTCAAAGATCTTGTCCAGCTCCATGATATTGTGGTGGTTGATCGTAAATCTGAGACCCACGCGCTGCCCCACAGCGACGCAGTTCTCGATGCCCTCCATCGCACGCTGATACGCCCCCTCGACCCCACGGAACATATCGTTCACATCCGCAAGCCCGT
This sequence comes from Selenomonas sp. oral taxon 126, assembly GCF_001683335.1. Taxonomy (GTDB): domain Bacteria; phylum Bacillota; class Negativicutes; order Selenomonadales; family Selenomonadaceae; genus Centipeda. Next base: position 1,113,076 of record NZ_CP016201.1, on the reverse strand, counting down.
CGAGCGAGATGCCGACATAGCCGACACCGAGATCCTTGATGCGCTGCGCCACCTCACGCGTGATGAGCGTCCCGTTCGTCGAGAGCGTCGGGCGCACACCGAGATCCCGCGCATACTCCGCCAGCTCGAAGAAATCGGGGCGGATCAGCGGCTCGCCGCCCGAGAACAGCAGCACGGGCACACGGAACTCGGCAAGCCCGTCGATGAAGCGCTTTGCCTCCTCCGTCGTCAGCTCGCCCTCGTACTTTTGCCCATCTGACTCCATATAGCAGTGACGGCAGCGCAGATTGCACGTGCGCGTCGAGTTCCATACCACGACAGGCCCCATGCCCTCCGCCGCGCCGCTCTTCATGCGGTGCGCGTTGTGCCCGTAGCGCAGCGCGTCGCCGTAGTACTCATCCATAAAAAGAAGTTTCGTAACGCTGATCATCCAGAGCTCCTAAATACACAAATACATAGTTGAAAATTACGCGATCTCCCCATCCCGCCTGCGGATGCCGTCGAGCAGGAGGCGCGTCTTGAGCGCAATATTCTCCTGATAGGTCAAATCAAGGTGGCTAAACGCCGCCGCCTGATAGAGCGAGTGGAACATCTCCGCAATCAGATCGACAGGCACATCGCAGCGGATCTCGCCCGCCTCCTGCCCCTCGCGGATGATGTCCGTGAACACCTGCTTGATCTGCGGTGTCATGCGGCTGCTCGCCGGCCTCGCCGCGTGCGGATGCGGTGGCGCCCCCTCGCCGCCCGGATGCCCCCCGTGGTGCGAGCCCGAGAGAAAGAGCGGCATCACAAAGCGGTTCTCATCGAGGAACTTTGCCGTCACACGCGCGCCGAGTTCCAACAGTTCGAGCGACGTACGCTCTGCCGCACGCGCCTCCGCGAGCGCCATGCGGATCATCTCGCTCAGGCGTTCGAGCAGAGAGAACAGCAGATCCTCCTTCGAGTTGAAATAATTGTAGAACGTCCCAATCCCGAGATCGGCGGTGCTCATGATATCCGCAACGGACGTGTCCTTGTAGCCCTTCTTCGAGAACTCGCTGACCGCTGCCTCCAAAATCGTGCGGCGCGATTGCAGCTTCTTGCGTTCCCGGCGGCCCATCTTCTCCTCCAAAAGAACTTCACCCTTTCTTTCGTCATACAAGACTATTATAGCGAAAAATAACGGATTTGAAAAGAGAAAAATGAACGCCGTTCATATTTTCATTCTCAGTGGCTTATTGAGAATGAAAGAATTTTGGACAACAAAAAAACGCCGACCTCAGTCGACGTTATATCCATAAGTGGTGACCCAGGAGGGATTCGAACCCCCGACCCTTTGATTCGTAGTCAAATACTCTAATCCAGCTGAGCTACTGAGTCACGTGTCTCACGACTTGATTATAATAGCAGATACAGGCGGCGCTGTCAAGCATTTATTTCGAAACAAGCTCCCCCCACACGCCATCGCGATAGAGATGCGTGAGGCGCACGGGCGCAATCTCCCCGCGCGTGACGGGCGCATCCGTATAGACGCGGATATACGTCTCCGTCAGCCCGTCCGTCACGCCGTCCTCCGACGTCTCAAAGAGCACATCCACATCCGAGCCGAGCGCCGCGCGGTGATATTCCTCCGCCAGCGCATCCGCGAGCGCCTGCATCCGCGCCGCACGCTCCTTGCGCACCATCGGCGGCACCTGATCCGAACGCCGCGCCGCAGGTGTTCCCGTTCGCGGCGAGTACGGGAAGACGTGCATCCGCGCAAAGCCCATCTGACGCACGAAGTCCAAGCCAGCTGCGAAATCCGCCTCCGTCTCACCCGGGAACCCCACAATGATATCCGTCGAGATTGCAACGCCCGGCACCGCCGCCCGCACCTCCTCCAAGAGGCGGGCAAACGCCGCCGTATCATAGTGACGGTTCATCGCGCGCAGCACGTTATCGCTCCCCGCCTGCAACGGCAGATGCAGATGCGCGGCAAAGCGCGGCTCCGTGCGCATGAGCTCGAGCAGATCCGCCGACAACTCCACCGACTCGAGCGAGCCGAGACGCAGGCGCCGCAGCCCCTCCTCCGCGAGCACCGTGCGGCACGCATCCGCGAGCGTCGGATGCCCCGCGAGATCAATCCCATATGCACCGAGGTGAATCCCCGTCAGTACCACCTCGCGAAAGCCCGCCCCCGTCAAGAGGCGCATCTCGCGCGCCACCGCCGAGAGTTTGCGTGACTTCACGGGGCCGCGCGCATAGGGAATGATGCAGAACGTGCAGAAATTCTGGCAGCCATCCTCGATCTTCAGAAACGCGCGCGTGCGGTGCGGCATGGAGTGCAGCGGGATGTCCTCGAAGACGCGCGCCTGCATGATATCCGTGATCGTCCCGATTGCGCCTGTATCCGCGCGCAGCGCCTCCTCCACATAGTCCACGATGCGCGCGCGCTCCTTCGTCCCGATCACCACGCGCACCCCCTCGAGCGCGCGAATCTCCTCGGGTGCGACCTGCGCATAGCAGCCCGTCACCGCAATGCAGGCGGCGGGATTCGTGCGCGCTGCGCGGCGGATCAGCTGGCGCGACTTGCGGTCGCTCAGATGCGTCACCGAGCACGTATTGATGACATAGACCTCCGCCCGCTCCTCGAACGGCACGACCTCATAGCCGCGCGCACGGAACAGCCCCTCCATCGTCTCCGTCTCGAACTGATTCACCTTGCAGCCGAGCGTCATAAATGCAGCCCTCAAGCCGCACCTCCTAACCTACTTATTATGAGCATTTTGCGAAAGGTATACCCCTATGAGCGAACCCTAGTGGAGCAAGCGGAGAAAAGCGTTCGACTCGCCCCCTGCGGATTTCTTTCGTTCAAGCGTAGCGCGTTTAAGAAGTCCGCAGGTATTTAGGCGAACGAGAACGCGACCGCTTGCGTAACTAAGCGTTCGCGGTAGGGGTATACCACAAGCACAATGTCGGATTTTCCTATTGTATCACAGCTCATCAAATTTTTCTCTCGAAACTAATGACATTTCCGTAAAATACGATATAATATACATAGGAAATTGTGCCTATACCTAGCCATGACCACGGAAGGGGGAACATACATGGCAACCATATCGCAGATGACCGGCGCAGCCCGTACCATCTACAGTTCGCTCTACGCAAACAACTCGCGCATGGACGCAACCGCTGCACTCTTTGGCGATCAGCAGACACGCAAACGCGGATCGAGCCTCTACTCCGCGCAGTATCGCGGCAGAGAGTCAAGCGCGCAAGAACTGCGCTCCATCATGGACATCGCGAATCAGGCGGCAAGCCTTCGCAAGACCTATGCCGAGACCAGCTCCAAGTTCTACGCCGAGTATGACTCGAACATGAAGGATCTCCGCAAAGCGGCCGGCAAAGTCAGCGGCACGGACTTCCAGCTGGACAAGTCCGACATCAAGACCAACGCCGACGGCTCGAAGACCTACAGCGACCGCCTCAAGAACGCCATCAGCAACGTCAAGGATCTCGTCAATGAGTACAACGAGACCAGCGACTTCCTGCGCGAGAACAAGAGCCTCGGTAAGGGCGTGCAGCAGCTCACAACGGAGTTCTCCGACACCACCTACAAAACCGATTCCTATGCCAAGATGGGCATCACCGTCGATGCCAAGACAGGCAAGATGAGCGTGAACGAGAGCCGCCTTGCTCGTGCCCTCACCGACTCCCCTGCACAGTCCGAGGCAATCCTCGGCAAGGGAGGCCTTGCAGGACGCGCCGACCGCCACGCACAGTATGCGCAGATGTCCCGCAGCCACGTCATACCCTCGATGGAGCAGGCGATCGGCAGCCAACTGAACTACGCAGCGAACATGCTCAACGGCAGATCCCTGCCCACCATGCAGCGTTACTCGAACATACTGAACCTCTTCAGTATCTACGTCTAAGAGAGAAGGGACAACAATGGACTATATGGATGTTGCACAGATGTCTGTTAGTATGCACCAGGCACAGGCATCACAGCAGCTCGGCATCGCCGTCGCAAAGCTCGCGATGGACTCCGGCAAGGACGCCCTCGAACTCATCGAGGAGACCACCGCCAGTCTCGACCCGAACCTCGGAAACAGCGTCGATATTTACGCGTGAATATGGAAAAGCTCTCCTCCTCACGGCATATGAGGGGGAGCTTTTTCTTGATTTTCGATACAAAAGGAACTATAATGAGCATACGGAGGAGGGATTTACCATGGCGACGAAAAGCATTCTGAAGAACGTCAACATCCGAGGAAGGCGGCGTGTCCACGATTTTGTGAACGCCTTGGAACGCTCCATCGAACAGCCCGAAAAGGAAGTCCTCCTGCAGCGCCCCGTAGTGGAGATTCATGCAGACCGAATCAAATCTTTTCTAAGAGATTATGAGCGATAAAGGTATCACGCTATGATGGGCTAAAAAGTAAATCTATCTGAACTACTGTCCGGAACGGAGGATGCAGAGCAGCTGCATCGTATCCTTTCGGATTTTTCATGTCCACCCATGGATACGACGCGCTGATCCGAGGAGAGGAACTTCTGAAGATTGCCTGTGATACTGTGCGGGAGGCACAACGCATCACGGGAGGTCGGCTCGTCTACCTGGAGTGCGAAGACGTGCCCTCTCTCATACGCTTCTACGAAGAAAACGGATTCTCATCATTCGGTACGCGAGAGTTGGACGGAGACGAAAAGGACGCATTCTCCGGCAAACATCTCATTCAGATGGTGAAATATCTGAAGTAAATCGTGCATTCCGATTCGAGCATAGTAAAATCCCCCTCCATACGGAGGGGGATTTCGTTATGCGGCGAGTGCCGCAGTGTGTGACGAGAGTCTCTTAGAACTGGAACTCAACGCGACCGAAGAGCTTGGAGACCTTGTCGTCCGCAGACTTCTCGATGGTCTTACCCTTGAAGTACTTCGCGGACAGAATGACATTCTTCCACATCGTGTAGCTCGTGCCGAGCTCGATGCCCTTCGTGCCATAGAGTGCGCCATCATCCGTCGGAGCATAGGATGCACCACCGAGGTGACGATAGGAAAGGTATGCGCCCCACGAACCCTTGTCCGCAGCATCTGCACCCTTATACTCGAGCGAGACCTGACCGGATTTCTTGGACTTTGAGGCATCGCTATTGTAAGCATACGCACCCGTCAGAGCAACATTCTTATCGAAGTGATAGCCGCCATTGATCTCCCAAACGTTTGCCTGCTTCTTGTCGGTCTTCAGCGCAGGACGATCTTCACCCGTAGGATCGGAAAGGTCATCTGAACCGAGGCGATGATAGCTTGCGCCGACCACAAGACCGCCGTTCTCATAGTGGAGACCGACACCCTGATAGTTCGGCGTATCGCTTACATCGTCAAACTTTGCACGACCAGCCTGAATCGTTGCCTTAACGGCATTGCCAAAGCTGACCTCTGCGCCCGAGAACTCACGATCGAGGACGATCGCGCCCGGAGCCTGATAGCCCTCATCGGAGGTAAGCTCCATCTTGCCGAGCTTCACCGTGAAGTTGTCATAGTCACCCTGTGCCCATGCACGCTTGAGCGTGACAGAGCCATTCGTGTCACCCTTGTCCTTGCCTGCGTCGTCATGCTTCATGCTCGTCGAAGCATCGAGACGTGCGTTCACATGCCAATGGTTGTTGACCTCTGCGCTCGGCTCGAGACGGAAGACAACATTGTCCTTGTTCTCGCGCTTCTCACCCTCATGGCGCTCGCTCGTGTAGGTGTACTCGAGTTTGCCCTTCCACTGCACCATATCGGCATGCTTCTCGAGGTTCGAGACGCGAACACCGAGGTTGTTGAGCTCATCAGCGAACTCAGCAGCGAGGCGGTCGACGAGCGCACGATCCGAAACGGGCATGTTTTCCTTCGCCATTGCCTTTGCAACCATCTGCGCCATCTCATAACGTGTGATGTTGCGGTCGCCGCGATAGGTGCCGTCGCCATAGCCCTCAACGATGCCATCAGCAGCGAGCTGCGTCACAGCATCATATGCCCAGTGATCACGGGGCACATCGGAGAACGGGTTCGCCGCAGCGAACGTCGTGCTTGCTGCACCGACAACGAGAGCCGTTGCAAGTGCGGATACGAGAGTCTTCTTCATGAGAAACTCCTCCTTCTGTAAAACAGAAACATCTGATTTCCAATGGAGAGACCTCGCAAAAGTGTCCATGTTTCCTTTTCGCGATGTATTCTCTTCCCTTGGAACGATTTCATCATAGCACGTCACAGTGTAAATTGCAATACCCAATCGTCAAAAAACTTTATAGCAGGTTATAATTCTCGGCTTATGTTTGTTCATGTGAGAGTAAGAAGGAGGTGCTGTCATCTGTCGCGCATTGGAAAGGACACGATTCCTTAACTATTATGATCAACCTCATGCACTGTGCCGCCCGTTGCTTCCATCTGCGCAATGGACGCCCTCAGGCGTTCCATATTCTCGGGACTATAGAACGGATCGCTGCGCTCTGCCGAGATCTCGAACGGGATCTTACGCTCGCGCACTGCCGTCTTTGCAAAAACGCAGAACGCTGTCGTCATCGTCATCCCGATCTCGGAGCAGAATTCGTCGAACTGTCGCTTGAGGTCTGCATCCATACGAATGCTCACACTTGCCTGTGCCATGTTCTCACCGCCTTTCTGTTTTATTACATTGTATGAAAATATTTGTGCGTTGTCAATTTATTTTGGTGCAAAAAAGAACGGATGCAAATTTTCTGCATCCGTTCATGGCGCCCCTTCCACCGCAAGCGGTCCCCCTCCCCCGTTGCGACGGGGGAGGCAATCCTACTCCCCCACAAGTGCAACAGGCGAGGGGACGCGGGTGCCGCGGCTGTTGGTAAAGATCTCGACCTCTACCCCGAACACATCGGCGATGCGTTCCTCGGTGAGCACTTCGGCGGGTGTCCCCGTCGCACGGACGCGCCCGCTCTCTACGAGGACGATGTCGTCGGCGTATTGCATGGCGTGCGCCATGTCGTGCAGCACCATAAGGATGGTCATGCCATGTATACGGTTGAGCTGTGAGATGATCTCCATGACGCGCAGCTGATGCGCGACGTCGAGGTAGGTGGTCGGCTCGTCGAGCAGGAGGAGGCGCGGGCGCTGGCTGAGCGCCATGGCGAGAAAGACGCGCTGCCGCTCGCCGCCCGAAAGGGTATGCACCTCGCGCTCTGCAAACGCGGAGACGTGCGCGGTCTCCATCGCCCACGCGATTGCCTCGCGATCCTCCGCACTTGCACTCGTCTGAAGCAGCCCTGCATGGGCAAAGCGTCCGTATGTCACAAGCTGCTCCACGGTCAGCCCCTGCGCCGCCGCGCGCTCCTGCGGCAGGATGGCGCGCACGCGTGCGAGCTCCTTTTCCGAAAAACTATTCAGTGCACGCCCGTCGAGCATAATCTCGCCCGTATAGCGGCGATTCAGTCCCGCAAGTGCGCGCAGGAGGGTGGTCTTGCCCGCACCGTTCGGGCCGATGATGGCTGTGCGCCGCCCCGCCTTGATGTCTACGTTCAGACCGTGCAGGATTTCCTTGCCCGCAATCTTCACGCACAGATTGCGGGTGCTCATCCCGGCACTCATAGCTGCCTCCTGAGGAGATAGAGGAAGAATGGTGCGCCGACGACCGCCATGATGATGCCGACGGGCAGCTCAAGAGGTGCAAAGAGTAGCCGTGCCGCCGTGTCGCTGAGCGTGACGACGGCGATGCCGAGGAGCGCCGCCGCCGGCAGGAGGAAGCGGTAGTCCGCGCCGATCATGAGGCGTGCGGCGTGCGGGACGATGAGTCCGACAAAGCCGAGCAGCCCCACGACGGAGACGGCGCTCGCGGCGAGGAGCGCGGCAACCGCCGTGAGGAGGATGCGCGTGCGCTCGACGGCGAGTCCGATGCCGCGCGCCATGTCGTCACCGAGCTGTAGGATGTTGAGCCGCTGTGCCGCCATCAGTGCGAGCAGACCTGCAACAATCGTATAGGGCAGCAACAGATCCACATGCGGCCAGCTGCGCGCAGAGAGTCCGCCGACCATCCACATCAGCGCGCTGTGCACGCGGTCGCTGTAGAGGATCATCATTGCGGAGATGCCCGCGCCGAGGAATGCCGACACCGCGACGCCCGCGAGGATGATGCGCGTCGGGCGGATGCCGTCACGCCACGCGAGGATGTAGATGAGCAGCGCGGCGAGCATCGCCCCGCCGAACGCGGCGGGCGTGATGAGCCACGCCGCGCTCGGCAGCATGAGCATGATGAAGATGCCCGCAAGTCCCGCGCCCGAGGAGATACCGATGATATGCGGGTCGGCGAGCGGGTTGCGCAGGATCGCCTGCAGGATTGCGCCCGAGAGGGAGAGGTTGATCCCGACGAGCGCGGCGACAATCGTGCGCGGCAGACGGATGTTCCAGAGGATCTGCGCGTGCGCCGTGTCCTGCGCCCCGCCAAGGATGCCAATGATCTCCGCAAGCGGGATGTCAACCGAGCCCTTTGCCGCCGAGAGCATCATCGAGAATACCGCGAGAGCAGCAAAGAGGACGAGCAGTGCTATCCGCTTTTTCATGGATAGACGAGCCTCGCCATATATTTGACCGCCTCGGGGTATTCGATGCCCGGGCTGAACAGGAACATCTCCTGCGGCAGGTAGTAGACGCGCCCGTCACGGATCGCCGCAACGCTCTGCCATGCGGGGCTCTCGGCGAACATCGCCTCCATCGAATCGCGGATCTCCACCTCCTCGCCCATGCTCGTAACGAAGATGATGTCGGGGTTCTGCGCGACGAGCGTCTCCATGCTGTAGGGGGCGGCGTCGGGGTTCTTGTCGAGGGCGGTCATGCCGCTCGCCGTATTCTCCCAGCCGAGCATGTTTGCAATGCTGCCTGCGATGCTGCCGTCGAGCTGGACGGAGAGTCCCTGTCCCGTGCTGTGGATGATCGCGATGCGCTTCTTGTCCGAGGGAATCGAGGCGCGTACGGCGGCGATGTCCGCGTCCATTTTTGCCGTGAGCTCCTCCCCCTTTGCCGTTTCGCCCGTGAGCGCGGCAAAGATGCCGATCTCGCGCTTCACGTCATCGTAGGTCTTCATGTCGAGGACGAGCGTCTTGACGTAGTTTGCCGCAAGGGTCTCGACGAGTTTTTCGTTCATGCCCTTGTTGAGGATGACGAGGTCAGGTTTCAGCTCGAGGATCTTCTCCGCGTCGATCTGGTAGACGCGCCCGATGCGTGCGACATCCTTCGCCTCGGGCGGGATTTTCGACTTGGACTCGGGGCGGCCGACGACCGTGCCGCCGACGGCATAGAGTGGCTCGAGGAAGGAGGCGGAGGTGACGACGATGCGCTCCGGCTTCTTGTCGAAGTTGACCGTGCGCCCATTATCATCCGTGATCGTCGCATAGCTGCCCTGCGCGGACTGCTCTGCGGCAGGTGCGCCACATGCCGTGAGGACGAGGGAGAGTGCCGTGAGAAGGGCGGCTGCCCATGCTTTCCGCATCATGTCAGCTCCTCCGCGTGAGGATGGTCGAGAGGTAGTTCAGCTTCTCATCGGCGTGTGCCTCAAGGTCGTGGATGATGCGCTCGTCGTCGAGTCCGACGCGGCTGACCAGCACCGCCTCCTTCGTCATGTTGTTGCGGCGCAGGAGGTCGATGATCTCTGCGGAGTTGTGGTAGACCTTCATGACGACGGCACTGCTCGCGACCGCCATAACCTCCTCGAGACGCTGCGCATCCGCCGTGCCCGGGATGATGGCGAGGATGTCGTTGCCCTCCACAATTGGTCTGCCGACGCGGCTGCCGATGGCGGCAAAGGCGGGGATGCCGGGGATGGTGACGATGTCCACGTCCTCATGCTCGAGAAGGCGGAAAACATAGATGTAGGTGCTGTAAAACATGGGGTCGCCGAGTGTGAGGAAGGCGACGTTCCTGCCCGCGTTCAGCAGGGCGAGAATCTCCGCCTTGTTCGCCTCCCATGCGCCCGTGTCGTCTGCGAAGTCCTTGACCATTGGAAACACTTGGTAGACGATCTCGATGTCCTCTTTGAGGTAGGGACGTGCGATCTCGAGGGCGACGCTGCCCTCCTTCTTCTCGGTCTTGGGGGCGATGAGGACGTCCGCCGCCTCGATTGCCTTGATTGCCTTGACAGTGAGCAGTTCGGGGTCGCCGGGGCCGACGCCGATGCCGTAAAATGTTCCGCGCATAAAATCTTCCTTCCGTTGTAAAAATGTTGAAATGATTTCGCGCAGGTGGAAGAACAGCGCGAACGAAAAATCCCCCCTCATAGTACATACGAAGGAGGATTTTGTCAAATGCTGTGCTATGGTCGAGATGCGCTTTTCAATCAAGCGCCCCTTCCACCACGCTGCGCGTGGTTCCCCTCCCCCGTTTCGACGGGGGAGGCTAAATGTCGTATTTACATCAGCATTGCGAGCATCGTACCTGCCGCGACCGCCGTGCCGATAACACCGGCGACGTTCGGTCCCATGGCGTGCATGAGGAGGTAGTTGCCCGGCTTTGCCTTGATGCCGACGATCTGGCTGACGCGCGCCGCCATCGGAACGGCGGAGACGCCCGCAGAGCCGATGAGCGGGTTGACCTTCCAGCCCGTCGCGCGGCACATGATCTTGCCGAGGACGACGCCCGCAGCCGTGCCAAAGATGAACGCGACGAGGCCGAGGCAGATGATGAGAATGGTCTCCTTGACGAGGAAGCTCTCCGCACTCATTGTGAGACCCGTGCCAAGCGCGAGGAAGATCGTGACCGTGTTGATGAGCGCGTTCTGCGCCGTATCGGAGAGACGATCCGTCACACCGCTCTCACGGAAGAGGTTGCCGAGCATGAGCATGCCGAGCAGTGCCGTGATGGACGGGAGCAGCAGACTGATGAAGATGGTGGAGACGATCGGGAACGCGATGCGCTCGAACTTCGTGACCTCGCGCGCCTGCTCCATGATGACCTCACGCTCCTTCTTCGAGGTGAGGAGCTGCATGACGGGCGGCTGGATGAGCGGCACGAGCGCCATGTAGGTATATGCCGCAACAGCGATTGCGCCCAAGAGATGCGGCGCCATCTTCGTGGCGAGGTAGATCGAGGTCGGGCCGTCCGCACCGCCGATGATGCCGATGGATCCTGCCTCCTGCGCCGTAAAGCCGAGGAGCATCGCGCCGAGGAGGGCGATGAACACGCCGAACTGTGCCGCCGCGCCCATGAGGAGACTCGACGGACGCGCAATCAGAGGACCGAAGTCGGTCATTGCGCCGACGCCAAGGAAGATGAGCGGTGGGAAGATCTCGTATTTGATACCCATGCCGATGGCGGACATGACGCCCGGCTCCTCAAAGCCGTTGAACGGGATGTTCGCGAGGATACAGCCGAATGCAATCGGGCTGAGGAGCAGTGGCTCGAAGTCGCGTGCAAACGCGAGATAGAGCAGGACGAGACCGACGATGATCATGATGACGTTGCCGCCGGTCATGCCAATGAATCCGCTCCCCTCGACAACGGCCTGCAGGGAGACGGTAAATGCGTTGATAAAATCCATAGTCTCGTTCCCTCCTTAGCGCGCGGTACGCATGCCGCTTGCGCGGCCGAAGTTGCGCCATGCGGGCTGCTCGGCGGGACGGATCGCGTGGATCTGCTCGGCGCTGTAGCCACAGGCGGTAACGGCTGCTGCAATGACGGCAACGGTCTCGGTGGACAGCCCCGCAGGAACTGCGGGAGCGGCAGGAGCTGCCGGTGCAGGCGCGGGAGCGGGACGGGCAGGTGCCGCTGCAGGCGGCTCTGCCTTCTTCTTCGTCGGATCGAGTCTGTGGGTCAATTCGATAAGACCCCAGATCGCAGTCAGAACCGCGAAGACGATGACCATGTTGATGAACATGATGACAAATGGATTGTCGGTTACGGGTTGATGCATAAACTCACCTCATCTTGTTTTTCCCCTCACGAACGTCACAGCGCTACCCGTACACGGTGGCGTTCCTGAGGATCTTTATGTATATTGTGAAAATAGCACATTCGTTATTATGCGGGATTTCAGACAATTTTACAAGATTTATTTTCGTTTTTTCTCATGCAACTTTTTCATATTTTTCATGAGTTGTGCGTTTTCTCACATGCTGCATCGAATGCGTGCTTTACCTCGGCGTAGATCTTGTCGTAGCTCTGTCCCGGCTGCGCCTCGTAGAGCTTCTCGCCGTCCATGAAGATGCTCGGCACGTAGTAGTACTGCCCCGCAAACGGCTGCGTCTTCTCTGGTTCGCGGTTCTCGTCGATGAAGTCAACCGTTACGCCCTCATAGCCGCCCTCGGCGCGCAGTGCATCCATCGCGCGGTGTGCGTTCGCGCAGTAGGGGCAGCCCGCCATCTCGATCATGGTCAATGTTTTCATGGTTTTTCTCCTTTGTGTGGAAGTGAATAGGAATACCAGAGGCATTCCCCCGTCGGTCAAAGCGCCCCCTCCACCGCTTACGCGGTTCCCCTCCCCCGTCTCGGACGGGGGAGGCTAAGGCGTCGGTACAGACCTATCATATCACAAATTTATCGTTAATGGAATCATTTCTCCTGCAAAAATGCGGCAAAGACTTCGTTGCCCAGCTTCATACCCGCTGCCGTAAGGGCGATATGCCCCTGCGCGCGGCACAGCAGCTTGTGGCCGATCTGCTGTTCAATCACAGAGCTATAAACATCATCAATGTTCACGCCAAATGTGCGGCAAAAATCAGCCTCATCAATCCCCTCTGCTGTGCGCAGGGCGAGGAAGGCGTACTCCTCCATCGCGTTCGTCGCTGTGCGCTCCGCATCCTCGGGCGTGCGGACATTTTCCCCCGCATGGATGGCGCGGATGTAGCGGCGTGCGTCCGTCTCATTCCCCCAACGTACGCCGTCGATGTATCCGTGCGCCGCCGCGCCGACGCCGAGGTAGGGCACATTCTGCCAGTAGCCGAGATTGTGGCGGCTCTCATAGCCTGCGCGTGCAAAGTTCGAGATCTCATAGCGGCGATAGCCGTGCGCGGGCAGCTCCGCCATCAGATAGTCGTACATCTCCTCCGCCGCATCCTCGTCGGGCAGCGCGAGCCGCCCCGCCGCCTCTGCCGCCGCAAACGGTGTCCCCTCCTCGACAATGAGCCCGTAGACGGAGATGTGTTCGGGTGCGAGGGCAAGTGCCTCGTTGACGCTCCGCCTGAGATCGGCAAGAGTCTGCGTGGGCAGCGCGTACATGAGGTCGAGGCTGATGTTGTCAAACCCCGCCGCGCGTGCCGCGCGGACTGCCGCGCGCGCCTCCTCTGCCGTGTGGATGCGCCCGATGGCGCACAGGAGGCGGTCGTCAAAGCTCTGCACGCCGAGGCTGAGGCGGTTCGCGCCCGCCACTCTGAGCTGCGCGAGATATTCCTCGTCCACCGTGCCCGGGTTCGCCTCTACCGTGCATTCAAGGGGCTCCCCCGCCGCCTCACGGATGGTAGCGAGGATCTGCGTGAGGAGCGCGGCGGGCAGTGCGGTCGGCGTGCCGCCGCCGAGGTAGACGGTCGTGACATCGCCCCAACGCGCGCGAAGCGGCAGCGCCTCGCGCAGAATCTCCGCCCGCAGCGCCGCCGCATAGTCCTCCATCTCCACTGACGCAGACGTTCCGACGGCAGAGGAAACAAAGTCGCAGTATGCACATTTTTTCACGCAGTAGGGGATGTGGGCATAGATGCCCCACCCTTTTTTACTCATCAATTTTCAGCACCGCCATAAACGCCTCCTGCGGGAGCTCGACGCTGCCGACCGCCTTCATGCGTTTCTTGCCCTCCTTCTGCTTTTCGAGCAGCTTGCGCTTGCGCGTGATATCGCCGCCGTAGCATTTCGCGAGCACGTCCTTGCGGCGCGCGCGCACGTTCTCGCGCGCGATGATCTTGCTGCCGATTGCCGCCTGTATCGGGATCTCGAACATCTGCTGCGGGATGATGCCCTTGAGCTTGACGGCGAGCTGGCGGCCGCGCGCAACGGCGCGGTCGCGGTGGACGATGGTCGAGAGCGCGTCCACGGGATCACCATTGAGGAGGATGTCGAGCTTCACGAGGTTCGAGGTTTGGTAGTCGATCAGCTCGTAGTCGAGGGAGGCGTAGCCGCGCGTTGCGGATTTCAGCCGGTCGAAGTAGTCGTAGAGGATCTCGTTCAGTGGGATGTGATAGATGACCATGACGCGCGCCGCATCGAGGTAGTCCATCGTCTGAAATACGCCGCGCTTTTCCTGCGAGATCTCCATGACCGCACCGACGTAGTCCTTCGGCACGATGACGGTCGCCTTGACACACGGCTCCTCGATGTGGTCGATCTCGGTCGTCGGCGGCAGGTCGGCGGGGTTGCTGACCTCCACCATCGTGCCGTCGGTGCGGTGGACGTGGTAGACGACGGACGGCGCCGTCATGATGAGCCCGAGGTTGTACTCGCGCTCGAGGCGCTCCTGTATGACATCCATGTGGAGGAGTCCGAGGAATCCGCAGCGGAAGCCGAAGCCGAGCGCGATGGAGGTCTCCGGCTCGAATACGAGCGCGGCATCGTTGAGCTGGAGTTTTTCGAGTGCCTCGCGGAGGTTGTCGTAGTCCTTGCTGTCCTCGGGGTAGAGTCCGCAGAAGACCATCGGCGTGACGCCGCGATAGCCGGGCAGCGCCTCGGCGGCGGGATTCTCTGCCGTCGTTACGGTGTCGCCGACGCGCACGTCGCGCACATCCTTCAGCGCACCCGCGATGAAGCCGACCTCACCCGTGCCTAGCGCGCCCGTATCAACGGGCTGCGGACGGAAGCAGCCGACATCCGTGACCTCGAAGGTCTTGCCCGTCGCCATGAGCTTCAGCTTCATGCCCTTTTTGATCGTGCCCTCCTTGACGCGCACATTTGCGATCACACCCTTGTACGGGTCGAAATAGGAGTCGAAAATGAGTGCGCGCAGTGGCGCACTCGGGTCGCCCTCGGGTGGCGGGACGAACGCGACAACGGCGTCAAGCACTTCCTTGATGCCGAGTCCCGTCTTTGCCGAGGCGAGGACGGCGGCGCTCGTGTCGAGTCCGATGGTGTCTTCAATTTCATGCTTCACGCGGTCGGGTTCGGCGCTCGGCAGGTCGATCTTGTTGATGACGGGGACGATCTCGAGGTCGTGTTCGAGCGCAAGGTAGACGTTCGCAAGGGTCTGTGCCTCCACGCCCTGTGCCGCGTCGACAACGAGAAGCGCGCCCTCGCATGCGGCAAGGCTGCGCGAGACCTCATAGTTGAAGTCGACGTGTCCCGGTGTATCGATGAGGTTCAGCTCGTACATCTCGCCGTCCTCGCCGCGATAGTCAAGGCGTACCGTCTGTGCCTTGATGGTGATGCCGCGCTCGCGCTCGAGATCCATGCTGTCGAGCACCTGCGCCTCCATCTCGCGCTCGCTGAGTGTGCCCGTGTACTCGATGAGGCGGTCGGCGATGGTGGATTTGCCGTGGTCGATGTGGGCGATGATGGAAAAATTGCGGATATGCTTCTGATCCATTGTGTCTCCCCTTCCCCTTTCATGTTTTCTTCTATATTATTACATCGAACACGTCGCGCTGCGTGTTTGTGACAAAAATCTCAATCTCTCCGCGTTCGGATGCGAGTTCCGTGCGTAATTGTTCGGCGAGGACAGGCAGGACAGGCACCTCCGTGCCGAAGTGTCCCGCGTCGATGATGTGCATGCCCTGCTCCACGGCGCGCTGCGCGTCATGGTACTTCACGTCGCCCGTGACGTAGACATCTGCGCCAAGCCGCACAGCGTTGTCGATGAACTCCGCACCCGCGCCCCCGCAGACGGCAACGCGGCGCACGGGGCGCGCGGCAGCAGCAGCGAGGCGCACATGGCTGACGCTGAGTCGTTCCTTCACCGCGCGGGCAAAGTCCTCAATCGCCATCGGCGCGGGAAGCGTTCCCATGCGGCCAAGGCTCTCCGTGACCCCCTCCTCCTGACTCGTGATGACGAAGGAGGAGAGCTTCTCGAGTCCGAGATGCGCGGCGAGCACGTCGTTCACGCCGCCGCGCGCAACGTCGAGGTTCGTATGCGCTGCCGCGACGGCGATGCCGTGCGTGAGGAGGGCGGCGAGGCGTTTTCCAAGCGGGAGGTCGGTGCGCAGCTGCTTGATGCCGCGAAAGATCGCGGGATGGTGCGCAACGATCATGTCCGCCCCGCGCGCAATGGCTTCCTCGGTGATGCGGTCATCGACATCGAGCGCGACAAGGATGCGTCCGACCTTCTGCGCGTAGCTGCCGACGAGCAAACCGGGGTTGTCCCAGTCCTCGGCGAGGCGGCGCGGCGCAATGCGCTCAAGCGCGTTCATGATGAGCTGACAGCTGAGCATGGGTGTCTCCTTTATCGTGTATTGTTGGCTAAAAGCATATTGGCTTTCCTTCGTCCAAAGCGCCCCTTCCACCGCAAGCGGTCCCCCTCCCCCCGCTTCGGCGGGGGAGGCTGAGATTACGGTATATTAGCTTCCCCCGTCCGCGACGGGGGAAGTGGCGAACACAGTGAGCCGATAGGGGCGCCGGTGGCTTACACGACTTTCTTACGATAGAAAACGCACTCCGCCCAAAGCGCCCCTTCCACCGCAAGCGGTCCCCCTCCCCCGCTTCGGCGGGGGAGGCTGAGATTACGGTATATTAGC
>NZ_CP016201.1:1095578-1096442 GCF_001683335.1 Selenomonas sp. oral taxon 126 | reverse complement strand
ATATTAGCTTCCCCCGTCCGCGACGGGGGAAGTGGCGAACACAGTGAGCCGATAGGGGCGCCGGTGGCTTACACGACTTTCTTACGATAGAAAACGCACTCCGTCCAAAGCGCCCCTTCCACCGCAAGCGGTCCCCCCTCCCCCGCTTCGGGTGGGGGAGGCTGAGATTACGGTATATTAGCTTCCCCCGTCCGCGACGGGGGAAGTGGCGAACACAGTGAGCCGATAGGGGCGCCGGTGGCTTACACGACTTTCTTACGATAGAAAACGCACTCCGCCCAAAGCGCCCCTTCCACCGCAAGCGGTCCCCCTCCCCCGCTTCGGCGGGGGAGGTTTTGGGCTTCTCCTGTTTCAGAGTAGCACCAGCATCGTCCGTAGTGCCGCAATCTGTGACACCGTCTCACGATATGCCGCGCTCTGCCGTGCTGCGGGACTTGCCCCCATGCCCTCAGCTGCACGCGTACACTTTTCAATCTGCGCCATGATATGTTCCCTGAGGAGAGGATCACGCTTTTCAAACAGCTTTGCCCCGATGGAGAGCAGCACCTCGTCGGGCATCTCGCACGCACCGTGCTCGGCGCGGATGATCTCATAGAGCCGACCGCTTGCGCGTGCAAGCGTCTCGTCCACGATGTTCCAGCCGTTTTCATAGAGCCAGCGGCGCAGCCGTGCCGCGCTGTTCATGGGTTGGAGGACGAGGGTCTGCACGTGCGCGAGGACATCGGGCGCGCCCGAGAGAATCTCTGTGATGAGCGCGCCGCCCATGCCTGCAATGACGATAGACTCCGCCTCGCCCGGCGCGAGGACGGACAGGCCGTCGCCCTGCCGCACGTCGATCTCGCGCGTGAGGCGCTGTGCGCCGAC